>CAZZDT010000346.1:0-4884 GCA_964652435.1 uncultured Bdellovibrionales bacterium | reverse complement strand
GGGCTCCGGTTCCGGTTCCGGTTCCGGTTCCGGTTCAGAGGCGATGGCCGGTGATTGCTTGGTTTGTTCAAGAACCTTGGCCAGTTCTTCTTGTGGAATAGCCAAGGTCGGTTCGGCTTCGTGTACTTGCGGCTCCGGTTCCGGTTCCGGTTCAGAGGCGATGGCCGGTGATTGCTTGGTTTGAGCCAGTGCTTTTTCCAGCTCTGCCCGATTGATCGCTACGGTGGGTTCATCTGATACCGCTGGTTGCGGCGGCGGTGTGGGCTCTGGTGCGGCTGGTTCTTTCGGGGTCATGACGCGCCAAGCGGCATCACCGGCCTCATTGGCTTGGGTACTGAATTCTGGAATCTTGCCAACCGTTAGCCAATCACCCATGCCCTCGGACCAACAATAGGTTCGCCCATCGATTTGTTTTCGAGAGAGCATCGCAAGCACTTCGCTGGTGGGGATAGGCCCAATTTGTTCGCCCGCAACCAAGACAAACCATGTCTTTGGTGTTTCTTCCGGTGGTGGTGGCGGTGGTGTGGGTGCTTTGGCTTGCGGTTCTTGAATTCTAAATCCACTTACCGGTGTATCGGCAGGACCTGCGGATGCTGGTTTGGGTGTCGGTGCAGACTCTTGTACGGCGCGCTCTTTACGACGCAGGCGCATCACGTAGCCGCACTTCTTACAGGTAAAGCGCAGGGTTCGCGCCGATGGAACTTTTTCATCCGCTACACTGTAACGGGTACTACATTTGGGGCAGGAAAATCTCACAGGATGTTTACCAGATGTTGCTTAATGTTGTTGCGGACGTCTTCACTGGGAGCGCTGAGGAGGGCGCGTTCCCACATTTCGACAGCTTTTCGTTTGAATCCTTTGGTTTGGTAAAGGAGGGCTAAGTTTTGTGCTGCGGCATAAAGGTTAGGGTCGAGTTCTATGGCTCTCTCATAATGGTACATGGCTTGAAAACTTTGAGCGTCTTTTTCAAGCACTTGGCCTAGGGCAAACTGAATACGAGATGAGAAAGGTTCTTCGGCTTCAGCTTGTCTTAAGCAGTTGAAGGCTTCAGCAAAATCTTCTTTTTCGAATGCTTTGATAGCTGAACTGAAATGTTCTCGCGCATTTTCTGCTAGCTCATGAGGCTTCGCTGCATTTTCTCGGGCCAGCAGGTTACTGACTTTTTCTCGAAGGTCAGCCACCCGGAATGGCTTTTCGAGAAATGAGTCTACGCCGTAAGTGTTCGTGATATCTTCGGCAATTCTCCACCCGCGGTACATGGCCGAGATCATCAGCACCGGAACGTGCCCAAATTTGCGACTCTCTTTGACCTTGCGACAGATTTCGAAACCATGGACTTCTGGCAACATGGCGTCGAGTACAAGTAAGTCCGGCTTTTTCGACTTAATCAGTTTAAGTGCCTCAAGGCCGCGGCTGGCTCCGACCACACGGTAACCTTCAGCTTCCAAGGTTTTCATAATGAGATGCTGAATTTGTGGGTCATCTTCAACCACAAGAATACAAGTTCTTTTGTCGACGACTTTTTCGGGTTCGCTTTGAACCTCAACAACAATGGTATCTTCGTGGTCTTCTGAATCATCGGGAGAAGGGCTAAAGACAATGGCGTCGTCAATTTGAATGGTTGCGTCCACACCGGGTGCAAACGGTCCTTTGTAAGTCTCATCTTCAGTGGCGTAAGCTTTAACAATCGTTTGATGCAGTTGTTCGTGAAGACAAATATGAGGCCGAACCGACAACCCAGTTGCAAAGCTCACTTCTTCAATGACCTGCTGATCCATGGGATTGACCATTCCCAAAAGTAGGTTCCTGTCTTCGACCCCAAGGGGAAGAACAAGTTGCTCAAGGGCTACTTTTTCTGGAATCAGTTTCAGTACTTGGCGCTCAATGACGATGGGGTCCAAATCAATGGACGGATATCCATAATAGGTATGCAATGCTGCGAGCGCTTGAGCTTTGGTGATGTGGCCAGCTTGAACAGCTGCGGATGCGAGCCTTGTTTGGCTTAGCAAACGCTCTCGTCCCAGTTGCTCAACTGTCTCGCGGTCCAAAAGACCTTGCGCGACGAAAAAGTCGCCTATGCGTTGCTTACCCACCATACCTCTGCCTGAAGTTCCCCGGTCCTCGGGGTTTGGAGGATACTATCAGTAGGTAACCTTGTCTACAAACGGCGCGGGCTCTTCTTTTTGCTGAGATTTTTGTCCCTCTGAGCCTTTGGGAGGAGTGTTTTGGTTGGGTCTGAATTGTAGGGATTGGTAGATGATTCCAACGGCCTGGGCATAGGCTGAACCATCCGGTTCAAAGCACTCGAAATGCAGGATGAAGGCCTCATTGCCGGCAACGATAAACACCTCTTCGATGGCCCGGGGATACTGAATATTGCCTTGGTAATGATAACTCGCGGTGATCGATGCTGCGGGAAACCCGCTGACCACTGCATCCGCTTTGGCAAGCTCCCGAAAGCCAGCCAGTTTACCCAGCCTATTTTCCACCGCTTTCAAGCGCAGCAGACGGGGATGGGCTCCCGGGGGAACCTCAATGCGTTGAATGATCAGTTGAGTTTCAGGACGAGCACCTGCAGGCTTCAAGGTGGCGCTTTGTCCCGGACGAAATTCAGTTACCTGCCATTTTCCCGGCAATTGAACCTTGAAGAGCCCGTCGGGGCTTTCAAAGATTCGAGGCGCTGGGCGCTTAAAAAGTGGGTGTTGTGCGTATAATGAGCCAGTTAGCAGCAAAAAACTGCCGATTAGGGTGGCAATTATCAAGATTGGGTAGCTGCGAGATGGCTTGTGCATGAGTAAAATCCTAGCTGCGAGAACAGCTTTTGGCAACGTTATCGCACTTGGAGTACTTCACCAGAATCAATGACGTGGGTGGTTGTCTCGTCTTTGAGAATGAGTCGACCTTGTTCGTCTAGTCCACATGCTTCTCCGGTGATTGGACCCGTTGAGCCCTGGGCTTGAACCTGCTTTCCGGCCAGCGCATCTGCCTTGTTCCAGTAACCAAGTGTGGCACTCAGTCCGTTTTGAACCCAGTCACCAATGGCCGCTTCGAGTTTTTCAAGGATAAGCTCTGTACAGCTTTGGGCAGTGTGTTTGTCTTGGGTGAGTTCATCCAAGCCAACATACAAGTCTTTGATATCACTTGGTAAATCAAGTTCAGTGGAGGCGGTTAGGTTCAGGCCGTAGCCAATGAGCACGGCCTGATCGTGGGCAGCTTGAGCGTCCTTCAGCTCTACACATTCCAGTAGAATTCCGCAGAGTTTGCGGCCATCCACCAGAATATCATTGGGCCATTTCAGTTTTGCGTCTGCGGCGCCCAACTCGGTGAGTGTTTGGTGGATAGCAACTCCGGTGACCAGGCTTAGCTGATGCGCTTTTTCCCGTGGGCATTGTGGGTAGACCACGGTGGTCGCAAACAATCCGCCGTCCTTAGGTGAATGCCATGTGCGGCCGCGACGACCTCGGCCATCGCTTTGAGTTGCTGCAACAATGGTAGTGCCGTCGGGAGCCCCGTTTTGTGCGGCTTTTAAAGCCTCGGCCATGGTGCTTTCAACAGTTTCAAAACTTTGGATGTGGTCTTTAAAGCTCATGAATTTATGCCTCCAGCATATCCAGCCCTAAGTCGGCTGGAACAACAGTGTGGGTAAGTGCACCCATGGAAATTCTATCTACGCCTGTTTTTGCAACCCGTTCAATATCCGCGATGCCGATTCCGCCGCTTGCCTCGAGTTCTGCTTTTCCATCAGTTTGACTGACGGCCTGCCGCAGATCTTCATCCGAAAAGTTATCGAGTAATATAATATCAGGTCCAGCACTGAGTGCTTCGTCCAACTGATCAAGCCCGTCGATTTCAACCTGAACAATCATGGAATCACCCACATGGTCGCGAGCCATCTTGATGGCTCCAGCCAAGGAACCCGCGGCGGCAATATGATTATCTTTGATCAAAACAGCGTCAAATAGGCCTACGCGATGGTTGAATGCTCCGCCGGTTTTTACCGCAGCTTTTTCCAAGAGTCGCCAACCAGGCGTGGTTTTGCGGGTGTCATAGATTTTTGCTCGGCAATCTGCGGGCACTTGGCTTGCCGCTTGTTGGGCCCCGTTGGCGATTCCGCAGAGTCTGATCATGAAATTGAGGATGGTTCTCTCAGCTTTGAGAATGGATCGAATATCACCTTTGATATGGAAAAGAGCTTCACCGGGTTGCGCGATGCTTCCTTCCGCCATGGCATCAATTGGACTCAGTTCAGGGTCAAAGCGTTGCATAATGGCCTTGGCCAGATGGACGCCGCAGACCACAGTTTGGGTTCTGGCGGCCACAACTGCATGGACTTGTTGGGCTTTACCGAAAATAGAGTCGGTGGTGACATCACCGCGCTCGCCCATATCTTCTTGAATAGACAAGTCCAAAAGCATTTGAACTTCTGGATGTTGTACTAAATTTTCCCAGTCAGCGGATTCATTGATCACCATGTTCGCACCTCGTAGCCCTGATTATAGAGCAAGAGCCGATGAGGCAATGCTTTGAACCAATTGACCCCGGCAGTGGGCGTCTGCTAGACCGCTAAAAGTCCACTTGCTGGAAATAACAAGACTTCTTGAGCTTGGAGCTTGGAACGTGAAGCAGGCTATTATTGGGTTACTTTTGAGTGCCGCCTTATTTACCACGACGGGATGTGGTCCCATCGTCAGTGGTGTGAGAATTCTCAAGGCAGATATTGCGCTAAGTGAAGCACAAACTGCCGGCGCTGAAGAAAGCGCAGTTTACGAATACACTGCGGCGCAGGTCTATTTGGATAAAGCCCGTGAAGAACATGGTTACTCTGATTTTTGGGGTGCTCGTGTCTACGCTACCAAGGCTCTTAAGTTTGCCCGTAAGGCAAAG
>CAZZDT010000345.1:0-4909 GCA_964652435.1 uncultured Bdellovibrionales bacterium | reverse complement strand
TTTCGGCTGAATATGCGCGTAGTCATCGCCCATACGCTTTTTCACCAAAGCTTTGGATGCTGGGCCAAATGTGGCGGCCGCCATAATCAATTGAACTTTAGGTTCAGGACGCGAGAGAATTTCCCGCAAATAGTCGCCATGAGATGAATTCAAAATAGGATCGGGCTCATCGATGACCATGGTCTGAACGCCCTTCATCTTGCGAGCAGCATAGAGCTCTAAAATCCGGCCAGGGGTTCCAATGATAAGACGGGTGCTCTTCGTGATACGCGCCTTCTGCCGCCCATGGCTTGCACTGGACGTAGCAGTTCCAACGGTAATTGCTTCCACTTTGTACTCAGCTGCAGTCCGGGCGATCTGCATTGCCAATTCGGTGGCCGGAGTTAAAACAACTGCTCTTCCGGCCGCAGGATCTTGAAGCTTTTGTAAGATTGGAAGCAGATAAGCCAAGGTTTTCCCAGTCCCTGTCCCGGACTGTAAAACAGCGTGCTTGCCCTCTAAAATTGCCGGAATGGCCTCTTGTTGGACCGGGCTTGGCACAGTGATGCCATCATTCTTAAACGCCGCTTCAATGATATCTGTGAGCTCAAATCCGGCCAGCTCGTTGAATTCGGACATTTTTCATCGCCTCCTATGGACACCCATTCCGGCGCTTCTACATGCGCAACCCAAGCACCGCCAGATAAATACGACGGCCACTGAAGTGTATCCTTCCCGAAATCTAGCACCAAATGCATTGATTGGCCCGATTCAAGCATACCAACCTTTGATTTCACTCAGAAAATACAACCAATCACATTTTGTCACTGGTGAGATCAAAACTTGTGTAGTAGCAGCTCGCTCATCAACCCAACCGCATTTTTCGGAGTGTAACCATGAGCACATTGAGCCGCGTTAAGAAACTCGTTCAGACGACCCTTGAAATCCCACAGCGCCGGTCAGATGGTGAACTTGTTAAAGGGACCCACCCCTACCGTAAGCTCATGCCGTTTATTATGCCGGGACGAAACGAATCGGTGTGCTATTACGACGACTACATCCGCACCGATAAAATGCTCGACTACTTGGAGCGTGCACGGGCAGCGTTCGGAACCGATGTGAACATCACACACCTTTTGGTCGCCACCGCCGGATACACCCTCAGCCAGAACCCAACGATGAATCAGTTCATCTCCGGCAGCCGTCTTTACCGACGCAAAAACGTCGATGTTACGTTCAGCATGAAACGCCAGAAGCTCAACAAGAAAGCCAAGCTAAGCGCCGTAAAAATGCGTATGGACAACTCTCAAGAGTCTTTCAAAGAAACCGTTGAACGTATCAACAGCCACATCCACATCGAACGCTCCGGACGTAAGACCTCTGTCGACCAAGAACTCGACCTCTTGAGCCTCTTGCCTCGGCGCCTCATGACCGGCGTGGTCGACGCTGTAAACTGGCTCGACTACAACAACATCCTGCCGAAAGTCTTCATGGAGCAAGACGGCTTCTACACAAGTATGTTCATCGCCAATCTTGGTAGCCTGGGCATGCGCCCTGCGTTTCATCACTTATACGAGTACGGCAACTGCCCACTCTTCTTGATGGTTGGACGAATCGAAGAACGTCCTATGGTTCGCGACGGTGTGGTTGTAGCCGAAAACATCATGCACATTCGTTGGAGCTACGATGAACGCATTGATGACGGACTCTCATCCAATTACGGCATGACGACGTTCCGTGAAACCCTCGAAGATCCTGCATCGGTGTTTGGGGAGCTTCCCGCAGTGGACAAGCCTCTCAAGTCAGCGGTTGCTTAATCTAGCGATTTCGCGGGCATAAAAACTGCGCCGCCCCCCTTGCAGTTCAAAGCCGGAAGGCCCAATCTTAGAGACAATGCGTATTGTTTTGTTTATGGTTGTGGCATTCTTGCTCTTTGCCGCTCCGGCTCTCTGCCTCAAATGGGGCTTTCCCAAACTGTGGAAACAATGGCTCAGTCGAGTGGTTCTAGCGATCTATGGTCTTTTACTGGGCTCCATTGGCCTCTACTTTTATTTCAAAGTCGATGCTCCGGACCACGCTCAGGCGGTGGTTACTTTCGCCCAAACCCTGATGCTTGCAGGCTTTGGCATCGTTCTCACCTCTGTTCTCTGGGCACCGCTGATGATGCTGGCCAAGCGCAAGAATCAAAGCCCCGATCTTCCCGACCCTCAAAAACGGGCACTGCTGCTGAACACCGCCCGAGCGATCCCAGTAGCATCCACTGTCTTAAGCCCCGTAGGAGTACAGGCCGCCTTGAAAAACCCAATTGTTCGACCCGTGACCATCCCCATCAAAGACCTGCCGCCCAAACTAGAGGGACTAAAAATCCTTCAGCTTACGGATGTCCATTTGGGATTGCATATCGACGCTGACCAATTTGAAAAAATTGCCACAGCGGTCCACAGCTACAACCCCGATCTTGTGGTTCTCACCGGCGATATTGCAGACGACTACTCCAAACTTGCTCCGGCACTTGGCTACCTGAAAAAACTGGAGCCTAAGCTGGGCATTTTTGCCTGCATTGGAAACCATGAAATCTACCGAGGACGGCGCGAAGCGGAATCTATCTACCGCGACAACAACATTGGTTACGTTTGTAACAACGGTGTCGAACTTGAATATCAGGGAGAATCTTTTTGGTTGGCAGGCGCCGACGACCCCGCCAGACTCTTTCGCAACCGAAAAACCTTCTACAAAAAGACCGTCAAGCAAGCCATGGAAGGAAAACCGGAAGCAACCAAACTTTCGATTCTTTTGTGTCACCGCCCTATCGGTTTTGATGCAGCCGCAGAGGAAGGCTTTAGCTTAACGCTGTCCGGACATACCCATGGCGGGCAGATGGCCTTTGCTGGGCGTTCAATCTTTGAGCCGTTTTTGCCCAAGCAATACCTTCTTGGGCATTACCAGAAAGGTGAGAGCCATCTCTACACCTCAGCGGGTCTCGGCCACTGGCTACCGTTTCGGCTTAATTGTCCCTGTGAAGGTGCGCTCCTAGAACTGGTAAGCGCATAGAAAAGTGGCCCTCGATTTCTCAAGGGCCACTCTTAAAGTTCTAGTTCAAACCAAGCTGGCGGCTTAAATAAACATACTCAAGCGCATAACGTCGTGCTCGCTGACGCTGGTTGGCGGCAGCAGCATGACCACCTTCTGTATTCTCATAATAGAAAACATTGTGACCTTGCTCTTTCATCCGCGCCACCATCTTACGAGCATGGGCCGGGTGAACCCGGTCATCTTTAGTAGACGTTAAAAAGAATGGGTCCGGATAGGTCCGGTCTTTGAAAACATTCTGGTATGGAGAATACTTGGAAATTGCTTTCCACATTTCAGGATCTTCTGGGTCACCGTACTCAGCTGCCCAGCTGGCACCGGCTAAGAGTTTTGTATAGCGATACATATCCAAGAGCGGTACCTGGCAGACAACCGCACCAAAAAGGTCTGGACGCTGAGTGAATGCTGCTCCAACCAAGAGACCGCCATTGCTACCCCCCATGATCCCCAAATGAGGAGCTGAGGTAACTTTACGGTCAATCAAGTCTGATGCCACTGCGATAAAGTCATCGTAAGCCCGTTGACGGTTGGTCTTAAGCGCAGCTTTGTGCCAACGGGGGCCAAATTCACCACCACCACGAATATTGGCAATAGCGTAAGCACCACCTCGCTCAAGCCAAAGCTTTCCAGAGATAGCGGAGTACCAAGGAGTCAGTGAGATCTCAAAACCACCGTAACCGTAAAGTATCGTTGGCGTCTTACCGGTAAGCTCTGTGTCTTTCTTTCGGATTAAGAAATAAGGAATGCTCTCTCCATCAGCGCTCTTTACTTCAAACTGATCTACCGCCAACCCCGCTGAATCAAATCGATCCGGTAAGGTTTTCAAAACGCTAAGAGTATTTTTACTTGGCGCATATTCGAAAAGTCTGTCGGGGGTAATGTGGTCTTCGTAATTAAAGAAAACTGTCTCATCGAATGGGTTAGCCGACGAAATAGAAATACTTCCCGTTTTCGGTAGGTCAACGGGTACCGAAGTCCATTTGCCCTGGTCATCTACAGAGAACCGTAAAACCATTCCCTTCACATTTTGCAAAAGAGTCAGGTAGAGACCTGTTTTGGACTCCCGAACACCTTGAATACTGGTGCGGTCATCAGGAATGTAAATGGTCTCAAGCTTTTCAATCTTACCGGACTTGGCAAATGCCTCCGCTGAAAACGCAAGCAATGCTGCTTGAGGATATGTCTTGTCGCCATGGGTCCATGGCTCTCTTAAGCTGACCAAGAGACGTCCATCATAATAACCGCGAAGTTCTGCCGACTCTTGGAGCGGCAACTTCATTAACTTCCCATCCTGGCCCATCAAATGGTACTCAGCCGTGAAAAAGGTTAAAGAGCGCACAACCATCTGGAGCGTTTCACCAGGCATATGGGTTACCGATGGCCAAACACCAATATCTTTTGTTTCGCCTTCAAGTAGAGTTGTAGCTTCGCTCAGCTTTGTTCCACGTTTCCAAGTTTTAGTGATGCGTGGATAACCGGAAGCAGTTAAACTGCCCTCACCCCAATTGGTTCCGACCATCAGCGTATCTTTATCAATCCAGGTCACACTGGACTTTGCTTCTGGTAAACTGAATCCGTCTTTCACAAAACTCTTTGTCGCAATATCGAACTCGCGGTAAACACTGGCATCTTTGCCACCACGAGAAAGCCGAACCATGCAGAGATTGAAATCGGGGGCTAAACAATCGACGCCTTTATATACCCAGTTTTCGTCTTCAGCTTTTGCCAAAGCATCAAAGTCAAGAATGGTTTCCCACTCGACTTTGTCCGTTCGATAGGAATCTAAAGTTGCACGGCGCCACACGCCGCGAACATTTTTTTCATCTTGCCAAAAGTTATA
>CAZZDT010000344.1:0-4942 GCA_964652435.1 uncultured Bdellovibrionales bacterium | reverse complement strand
CCTGTTTCGGTGCAGTTGCTGTCGCATCCACTGCCGTCAGTATTGGTGCCATTGTCACAGGTTTCAAACCCTTCGACGGTACCATTGCCGCAGACGGATAGAGTGGGGTTGGTGCAGTCCAGCGGACAAGGCTGTGGACTGTTGGCATCAAGTGGATCGCAGTGTTCGGATGTGTCTGTGACACCATCGCCGCAGTAGGCCAGCTTGCAATCTGTACGACACGTATCTGGAGCTGTGCTGGTTGCATTGTTGTTCAAACCGTTGTCGCATTCTTCGAGACCCTGAATGAAACCATCGCCACATGCGGCGGGCACACAAGTGTTGGTACAGCCGTCGGTATTCACCGTATTGCCGTCGTCACAACCTTCGTTGCCCGCCCAAACCAAGGAGTCACCGCAAGTGGCTACGTTACAAGCGGTTGTGCAGGCACCGGTATCACTGTTGGCGGCGCCTTCATCGCATCCTTCGTTGCCTTCTCGGATACCGTTACCGCAAACTGCTGCGGCTGGGTCACTGCAATCACTGGGGCAAGTGTCCCCATTTAGGTCATTGCCATCGTCGCAGAATTCGTATCCTTCTTCACCTTCGTTGACGTCGGTACGAACGACGCCATCTCCACATTGAGCAACCTGGCAGGAGTTGGTGCAGGCGTTGGTGTCAATGTTGTCGCCATCATCACATCCTTCGTACCCCGGTTCTTCTGGGTCGTTGATATCTGAGCGCCAAATGCCATCACCACACGCAGCTGCTTCACATGCATTGGTGCAGGCGTCGTAATCGTCGGCGTTGCCATCGTCACAGGTTTCGCCGGCAGTTGTGATTCCATTGCCACAGGCGGTGAGGGTGCAGTTGCTGTCGCATCCACTGCCATCGGTATTCACGCCATTGTCACAGGTTTCAAATCCTTCAACGCTGCCGTTGCCACAAACCGCCTGTTCAGGATTAGAGCAATCTGATGGGCATTCTGGGTCCATTGGGTCGTCGCAGAATTCACCGGTGTCAACGATGCCATCTCCGCAGTGAGCAATTTGGCAGTTGGTTCGACAAGCGTCGATTTCGTCATCTGAGTTCAGAGAGCCATTGTCACAGGTTTCATCGCCCGCAACGACACCATTGCCACAGGCGCTTTCACTGCAGTTGGTGTCACAACCATCACCATTGATGTTGTTTTGGTCATCGCATTCTTCAAAGCCAGTAATCTCTCCATCCCCACAAGATGATAGGGTTGGATTTGTGCAGTCTTCTGGGCAAGGGCTTGGACTGTTGGGATCCTGTGGATCACAATATTCAGAGGTGTCTTGAACTCCGTCGCCACAGAAAGGCAGGTTGCAATTCATGCGGCAACCATCAGGATTGGTGGTGGTATTTGAATTGCCTGTTCCTAGGTCACAAGCCTCACCGGCCTGCAGCCAACCATCTCCGCAGGTGGGTAGGGTGCAGATGGTGGTGCAAGAGCCTGTATTGCTATTGGCGGCACCGAGGTCACACTGTTCTCTTTCGGCCCAGACATTGCCGTCACCGCAAACTGCCAGATTACAATCTGGTGTGCATCCACCGGTTAGACTGTTGTTGGCACCCAGGTCGCATGCTTCGTTACCGGAACGAGTGCCATCTCCACAAACGGAACCGGCTGGGTCAGAACAGTCAAACGGGCACGCATCTCCACTGAGATTGTTTCCATCATCGCAGTGCTCGTAGCCAGGGGAACCTTCAGCGATATCGGTACGCACCACATTGTCGCCGCATCGGGCCACGGTGCAGTTGTTGGTGCATGAGTCGGTGGCGATGTTGTTTCCATCATCGCAGGATTCAAATTCAGCGGAGAACGGGTCGACGATATCTGAACGCCAAAATCCGTCCCCACATGTGGCCTGAACACAGGTGTTGAGACAACTGTCATAGTTGTCTTGATTGCCATCATCGCAGGCTTCACCGGCGGTGGTGATTCCGTTGCCGCAACCGGTGTTGGTGCAGTTGGTGTCACATCCATCGCCATCGGTATCATTTCCGTCGTCGCAGGTTTCAAAACCCTCTACGGTGCCATTGCCGCAAACAGCTTGTTCGGGGTCACTGCAATCATCGGGACAGGTATTGGCGGCAACACCTGCAGCATTAGGGTCGCAATATTCTGCGCTATCGATGATGCCATCACCACAGCTTGCTTCATTGCAGTCTGTTCGGCAGGCGTCGGCTTCATCATCGGAGTTGAGCGGACCATCATCGCATGTCTCGTCGCCTGTGATGATACCGTTTCCGCAGCCGCTTTCGGTGCAGTTGTTGTCGCATCCATCGCCATTGACCGTATTGGCATCGTCGCATGCTTCAAATGCCTCAACGATACCGTTGCCACATTGTGCATTGTCTGGATTAGAACAGTCGGCAGGGCAGTTGTCAGCTGTGTTTGGATCCTGAGGGTCGCAGAACTCGCCCGTATCGGTGACACCATCCCCGCAATAAGCCACCTGACAAGTGGTACGGCAGGCGTTGGGTGCTGTGCTGGTATTGCTGTTGTTGACACCTTGGTCGCATTCTTCATCGCCTTGGATAAAGCCGTCTCCACAGGTCGGCAGTCGGCAGGCGGTGGTGCATTCACCTATGGTGTTGTTGTTGGCCAGCCCATCGTCGCATTGCTCAATGCCCGTATGGATCAGCCCGTCGCCACAGGCATTGAAGACGCAGGTTGATGTACATGTCCCGTTGTCGTTATTGGCGTCCCCTAGGTCACAAGCCTCGTTTCCTTCAACAACGCCATCGCCGCAGAGCGAACCATTCGGGTCCATGCAGTCTCCAGGACAGCCATCGCCATTAAGGTTGTTTCCGTCATCACAGTACTCATAACCCGGTAAGCCCTCGGGGATATCGGTTCTTAAAACGCCATCACCGCACTGGGCCACGAGGCAGTTGTTGGTGCAGTTGTCTGTATTGAGGGTGTTTCCATCGTCGCAGCTTTCAAAACCAGGTGCATCGGGATTTTGAATATCTGAGCGCCAAATGCCATCACCGCACGTTGCAGCTATGCAAGTGTTCGTACATGCGTCAAAGTCGCTTTCGTTTCCGTCGTCACACGCTTCTGCGCCGGTCTGGATTCCATTGCCACATCCAGTCTCGGTGCAGTTGTTGTCGCAGCCATCGCCGTTAAGGGTATTGCCATCGTCACATGCTTCAAATCCTTCTTGGCTGCCATTGCCACAGATAGCCTCGTTGGGGTCGGAGCAGTCTTGCGGGCAAGGTGTGGCATCGTTGGTGGCGGCTGGATCGCAGTACTCGCCGGTATCAACAATTCCGTCGCCACAGAAGGCTGGGGTGCAGTTTGTACGGCATGCGTCGGGCTCGGTGTCTGAGTTGAGGTCACCGTTGTCGCAAAACTCTCCAAAGGTGACTTGCCCGTTGCCGCATCCGGTAGGCTGGCAGTTGCTGTCACACCCGTCGGCATCGTCTGAGTTGCCATCGTCACACGTCTCATATCCGCTGATCACGTTGTCGCCGCAAACCGATAAGGCAGGGTTGCTGCAGTCATCAGGACAATTGTCATTGTCGCCGGGAGCACTTGCATCACAGAATTCTGATGTGTCACGAACACCATCGCCGCAGTAAGACCGGCGACAGTCCAAGCGGCATGTGTTTGGACTGTTGCTTAGATTGTTGTTGGCGGCACCTTCGTCGCACTCTTCTTCGCCCTGTAGGAATCCATCCCCGCAGCTGGCTACATTGCAATAATTGGTACACGAGTCGTTGTTGTTGGTGTTGGCATCATCGCATTGCTCAAATGCGGTCCAAATGAGCCCGTCTCCGCAGCGCGCAGCTTGGCAATTTGACAGGCAACCACCATTGTCGGAGTTTAAAATTCCTTCGTCACAGGTTTCGTTGCCTTCCCGGATTCCATTGCCGCAGAACGCGTCAGCTGGGTCAGAGCAATCGAATGGGCATGTGTCTCCGTTTTGGTTGTTTCCATCATCACAGTGTTCGTAAAGTGGAGAACCTAAGGGGACATCGGTTCGGAGAATTCCGTCGCCGCAAGTTGCGACCCCGCAGGTGTTCGTACATGCGTCGTCGTCAATATTGTTTCCGTCATCGCATGCCTCAAATCCTGGCGTTGCCGGGTCGAGAATGTCGGACCGAGTCAGGCCGTCGCCACAGGTGGAAAGTGTGCAGGCGTTGGTGCAGCTGTCGAAGTCGTTGCTGTTGGCATCATCACATTCCTCGCCATCGGTGACGATCCCATTTTGACATGAAGTAAAGGTGCAATTTGTATCGCAGCCGTCTCCGTCGCTGAAGTTGGAGTCGTCGCATTCCTCAAACCCTGTACGTATTCCATCGCCGCAAAGAGAGTCGTCCGGGTCGGAGCAATCATCTGGACAAGTTTCTTCAGAGCCAGAGACTTCAGGGTCACAGTACTCATCGTCATCTTTGACGCCATCACCACAAAACGGTAGCTGACAGTCGGTTCGGCAGGCGCCGCCTTCTTCGTCGGAGTTTAGAGGGCCATCGTCACAGAATTCCCCGAATGTCAGTATCCCGTTGCCGCAGCCAGTGTCAGTGCAGTTGTTGTCACATCCATCCCCATTGACGTTGTTGCCGTCGTCACAGGTTTCGAAGCCGGATACGATGGTATCTCCACAAACAGAAAGCTCACTGTTTGTGCAGTCGTTGGGGCAGGGCGCAGTATTGGTTGGGTCCTCAGGGTCACAATATTCGGTGGTGGAAACGATAGCGTCGCCACAATAGCTGAGTCGGCAGTTGGTTCGACAGGCTTGAGGGTCCGTGCTTGTGTTGTTGTTATCGACGCCCTGATCGCATTCTTCTCCGTCTTGGAGAAAACCATCACCACAAGTGGCGGGAATACAGCTGTTGGTGCAACTGTCTAGATTACTCTCATTGCCGTCGTCGCATCCTTCGACTCCCGTGTGCACCAGGCCATCGCCGCAAACATTGAATTGACAAC
>CAZZDT010000343.1:0-4951 GCA_964652435.1 uncultured Bdellovibrionales bacterium | reverse complement strand
GACTTCATTCTCTGACTTAATGTATTGTGAAGAACTTTATCTTGCATCATGCAATCCTTTTTTCGATATCGCGTTTCTTACGACGGAGGCTTACTCGCCCGCTTCTGATTGACGAAGACTCTTGTCTGCCTCAACGGCAGCGTCAAAGTCAGCCTTGTTCGCGAAGCTGATAACTTTCCCATCTTGAGTCTCAAAAATATAAGCTTGCCCTTCCGGAGTTTCATCCGAAAGTGATGCATACAAAAGCGTTGCCTGGGTATGCCACATATCCGTAACGATATCGTCAAAGCTGTTCCCGCCCTGACTTAACAAATAGCCTTTATTTAAAGCCATCACATTGAATGCAGCACGGCCTTGTCGGTCAGTCGTCACCGGAGCCGACTCCCAATGGTCATTGCGATAAGCAAAATCAGGCATTGGGTCTAAAGCACAGCTGTCGACAATTTTTCCAGCTTCATTAAATTTCAAAATGAACTTTTGGCTTTTATTTGGACCGCCCATGGTTTCGTAAGCAAGGTTGAAAGTGCGATAGGTGAACTCTCGTCCATTCTCTTCCTTAACCACTTCATTGGTCATGTCCAACTGCTCTCGATACACAGGATAGTTCCAAACGGCACTGTCCGATGAGGTATCGTAGGTTTTGGCCATACCTGGGTTGTCCATAAAGAACTCATAGATTTCCTGCGGCGAGTCATACTCCGTTTCTGTTGTATGCGTAAGCTTACTCACCACCACAGGTTCGGAACGACCTGTCTCTTTCGGTTCAAACTTATTGTCCTCACTCACCTCTTTGGTAACCGTGTAGTACTCTTCAGTTTTAGCGTTGTAATGGTGCTCCGTGATGGTTCCACCCATCGCCCCACGGTTACGGGACATGTCCTCAGAAAGCTTTACAAACTCATCCTTCTCAGGGTCCAGCGTAACCGAGCCTGTCTTCTTCACAGGATAGCCATCGGCTCCAAAAGTGTAGTACTCGGTATCCAAACGCATTGAATGCTTGCTCACATCAATGGTTACGGTATCGCCCTTCTCCGTGGATATATGCTGTCCATTCTTACTAAAGGTACCGTCATCATTCTCCAGATTGTCGCGGAAAATAGACTTGGGATTAAGACCCTTGCCCTCAGCATTGGTGAGACTTTTGACCTCACCATCAACGGTTACCGTGCGTCCCCCAGGAAGACTGAGCGTTAGCTCGTGGCTGCCATCGTTACGAGAACCAACAAACTCAGTGTCATCGACGCTGTAAGTCGCGCGTCCTGTACTGGCAACGGCCCACTCGGGGCGACCTTCATGGTCAGAGACAAATGCACCCGCGATGTCCCACGCATCTTCTGTGGTGTAGTTTGTTAATGCCTTCTCAGCATCAACTCCTCGATTGGCTCGGTAGAACTTCACGTCCTTACTGGGGTCAATATCCATCGCATTCAAAGGCGCTTCATTATGGCAGTGCCCCCACCAGCTGATGTTGATTTCAGCGACGTTGATAGCCCCATTGCTATCCCAGTCCATGGAGATATCTTTGCGAGCTTTCTCACCCGTCACAAAATCTCGCATGGTCAATGCATCCATATCATTGGAACTCAGAGCCTTAGCATCCAGATGGTCTTTGAGTTCATCCGGAATCGCTTTTCCAACCATGCTCTTGGCAAGTTTGGCCTGCTCCGAATCACCTTCACCCATATAATCAAAGCGCAATGTATTGTTGCTATCGCTGTCTCGCACAACCTGCATACCCGCGTACTTCTCCATGCCTTCCGGCAAGTCACTCGCCTTTACCGTGAGCAATTCATACTTCGGAGCAAAAGGTGTACTTCCCTCGGCAATAGAAACGCGGTGACCACTGTCCGTCGAGTACTGAGGATTATGAACGAGTGCCATTTTGATACTCGACTCAAAATTTCGTTCATTGATGGAGCGGCCCCAACTGTTCTTGTGGGTTTTGCGGCGATAAATATCTCGCAAACGGTTCTTAATCTGAAAGTAAGCGTCGCTGCCTTCTTCTGTTTGCTCCAACATCTTCTCAAGCGGCGGAGCATAATTGTCCCAATAGGGCCAGTAGTTCGTATGGCTACCAACCTTCATGTCGAAATCAACACCCGATACCAACTCAATAGAAGCCCCTTCAATCAAACCCTTTGCTTTGGTTGCGTCTCCACCGGAAAGGTCCGTCATGCCGATGGCTTGGTTGTGAAGAGAATCCACAAAAGCTTTTCTACGAAGGTTGCGAATACCAAACCCCTCGTTCGGATTCTTCACATCCACACCCTCGGCCGAAAAGTATGCTGATTCTTTCGCCAAGACATCGTCGAGAACCTTTTTGAAATCTTCAACGGTCTTCACACCTTTAAATGCCTCAGCATTGTCTTTCACGATATCTCTGGCGCCCGCATCAGTGAATTCACGCTTATCTAAAACCAACGCTGGCCAGGTTCGGCCAGCAGAGGTCGTGGTAAACTTCACATTGGCACCGGCCGTATCAACGGACCAATCTTTGATGTCACCAAGGTCTTTACCCTTGGCCATGGCGGCGTTGAAATTATCACGCAAGCTGGCAGTGCTGGGTGCATCTGGCGTAGGCGCTGCGGCACCTGGCTTCGCATTGGGAAGCTCCGGAAACAATGCTACATCGTGATCCGCAGCCAGACTTTCCGCGAGTTTATATGCCTCAGCGGTGAAACGAATACTGCTTAAATCGAAACCATCCAAATACGCGCCTGGCTGTAAAACGGCTTCGAGTTCTCGAGATCCTAAGCGAAAACGCTTGGCTTCATCGATGACTGCCTTCATACCCTCGGCGTTGATTTCACCGTTGTTGTTTTCAAAGGCTTCCCGCACAACACGGGTCATTTCTGCCCTGACCGAACTGACCGACATAAGTGGTCTCCTTTAACTTGAATTTTCCCTTTTGAACAAAAGATGCGAGCTGCTTTAAAGACCTGCAAAATTCCCAATTTGCGACAGCACATAATCCGCTTTGATTACTTTTCTTTCGTTTTGTCCCCCATTCGTACCCCGTAAACCAATTTATGGTTGCCAGAGGTACGACCACGAAGCGTAGCAACGACTCAAGCAAGGGGCAACGCCGTTAAAGCATTGTAAGATCGGGCTCAAACAAAAACGCGCCGCGTTATAACACCGCTCTAAGCTTTCATGGGTGTAGCTGGTCAAGCCGGCACCAAATGGTCCAAAAGCGGTCTAGGGAGTTGAGCCAAACCATGGCTTCTCTCGAAAAATAAGGAATCTGGGCTAAATACCTCTAAGCTCTTTACTTTTTGGATTGAACGGGCAAAAGTCTCTTGAATATCGCTCGGTTCCGGTATGTGTCATGCCCAGACATACCATCGAGCAACACATCGAGTCGGGGAAATATACTCTTGAATTGGACCACACGATATCTCCCTAATTGGCGCCGAAATTCTTGATCGAGATGGTAATATGAACACTATGATTTTAAGACGTTCCCCTGCGACTCTCTGTATTTTTATCGCGTTTATTCTCCTCACAGGCTGTACTGCGGCCGAGTTAACCAACGACCCTGTCGGCGAGGTTTGCGGCAATGGTACGTGCGCAACAGGTGAAACCCAAGAGAGCTGTCCCGAAGATTGTGGCGCTCTTTGCAGCGATGTAGATGGCGACGGCATTTGCGATTTAAACGATAACTGTCCTCAAGCGGCCAATGCTGATCAAGAAGACGCCGACATGGACACCATTGGGGATGCATGTGACGAGTGTCCAAACTCAGCCGACGGTGACACCGATGAAGACGGTGTGTGTGACGACATCGATAACTGTGTTGGCTTGTTCAATCAGAATCAAACCGATGGAGATGAAGATGGTATAGGAAACGCCTGCGACCCATGCCCACTCGTTTACGGTGGAGACCTCGATGGGGATGAGCTTTGCGACGCTGAAGACAACTGTCCAAACGACAGCAACCCCGAACAAGAAGATGGCGACGGTGACGGCCAAGGTGATATTTGCGACCCGTGTATGCTGGATAATCCCGACGATTCCGATGGCGACGGTGTGTGTGACAGCAATGACCTTTGCCCCGGCGGAGACGATAATATTGACCTCAACGAAGACGGCGTTGCCGATGACTGCGAAAACTGCGGTTTTGTAGAGCAACAGGTTTTCGTTCTGTCCTATGAAAACGTTTACACCTACAGCGGTGAAGGCCCTCTAACCTTCCAAGCGATTCTTCATGAAAATGGCGACATCGCATTCCAATACAAGAGCATGCACAGCCTCGGCACCGCCAACATTGGCATTGAATCACCGGGCGACGACTTTGCGATTCCCTTTGAATTCGACACCATCAATGTTCCCAACGAAACACAGCTTCGTTTTGACTACACCGGTGCTGGCTACGAGGTTAAAGATGGCCTAGACAATTCAGGCCCTCCATTCGAATGGTATGAGACTCCGGAAGATGCCGTTGCCTTAGACCTAAGCGATGACAGCAGCCAAGAAGTTACTCTGCCCTTTCAATTCCCCTTCATGGGTCGAAACTACGGCCAGATAAACGTTGGTTCCAACGGATACATTTGGAGTGGCGCAAGCTGGAATTATGGCTGTTGCCGATACGAAAACATCGACCTCCCGACCAATCGAGACTGGGAGATGTTCCTTGCCATCCTATGGGAAGATCTCAACCCCGAAAGCAGCGACGAAGCCACCATCAAGGTCTTCACCACCACAAAAGCATGCACTCAAGACTGCATGGGCGAGTGGGATGGCTATGCACGGCTCGATGACTGCGATGCATGCACGGGTGGTACCAGTGGTATCGAACGCAACATGGATAAGGATTGTGAGGGTCTTTGTTTCGGTGAAGCCTATCTCGACACCTGCGGCGTTTGCTCCGGCGGTACCACAGAGCACGAAGCCGATGCTGAGGACCTTGGATGTGGATGCTTCGAGCCTGAGCCACTCACCTTCTGGCCAG
>CAZZDT010000342.1:0-4969 GCA_964652435.1 uncultured Bdellovibrionales bacterium | reverse complement strand
TCGGGGTGCTTGAATCTGCAGTGTGACTTGATGGGTCATGCTTGTTGAGCCGCCTTGATAAGGGATTGAATGCTTTTACGAGGTTTTTTTGTGCGCATCACTGACGAAAGACAGGCCACACCTTTTGCCCCGGCTTGGATGCAAGGAGCCACCCGCTCGGGCGTGATACCGCCCAGAGCAACAATATCGATATTGGCTTGTTGGGTTATGCTACGCAACTTGTCGATGCCCACTGGAGCTATGTCTTTTGATAAAGGCTTGAAGATTGGGCTGAAGAGGCAAAACGCGGCGCCGATGGATACAGACTTCTGGATACTCTCCAGAGAGTGGGTAGATGTGGCGATCTCTATTTGGCTGGGTTTCTCGAGATATTTAGAAATCAGTGCTTCTCGGAGATGAACACCGTGAAAATCCAGTTCTTGGGCTTGCTCGATGGTCCCGTTTAAAAAAACACGTAAACCCAAACGCATGGCCGGAGCTAAAGCTTCTCGCGCCATTTGCATACGCCGGTATTGGGAACTTTCGCTGCTTCCCTTAGCCCGAACTTGAAGTGCGACCGACTCATATTTCAGTAAGCAATCAGCTACTGTGCGAAGTTGGCTTAGCCAATCCTCGTCATTTTTGAAGGCTCCCCTGTCTCCGATGACGTAGAGCAGTGGGGCGGGCAATCGGCCTAATTCCATGCTCTGCCCTTGAGGGGCGAGGCGCTTTCAGCAAAGAATTTCTTTGGCATTCTGCCGGCCAAATAAGCTTCGCGTCCCGCAAATGCAGCAGCCCCTACGGCTCGAGCCATGCGTACGGGATCACTGGCTCGTGCTACAGCTGTATTCAAGAGAACTGCGTCAGAGCCCAGTTCGAAAGCCTCGGCAATATCGGAAGCAGTTCCAAGGCCAGCATCAATGATGACTGGGACATTGGCGCGTGTTTTTATGAGTTCGATGTTGTGGGGATTACGAATGCCTAAGCCTGACCCAATTGGAGCTGCTAGAGGCATCACTGCCGCACAACCGACGTCTTCTAATTTAAGAGCCAAAACAGGATCGTCATTGGTGTATGGCAAAACAGTAAACCCGTCTTTGACCAACGCCGTGGCTGCTTCGAGCAATTCGTGGGAATCGGGAAGCAGGGTATCTTCGTCGGCAATAACCTCAAGTTTGATTAAATTGGTTTCCAAAGCCTCGCGAGCCATTTGAGCTGTTAAGACGGCTTCTTTAGCGGTGAAGCAACCGGCGGTATTGGGCAATAAGTGATAACCGCGTTCTCTAAGAATCTTGTAGAGATTTTCACTGCCCGGTGTTTCAACATTTACACGGCGCAGCGACATGGTGACGAGTTGAGCGGTTGATGCCTTAAGAGCCTCCAGCATCGTATCCAAATTGGGATAAGTTGCGGTTCCCAAAAGAACACGAGATGTCAGCGTGAGTGAGCCTATTTTCCAGCTATCGTCCGTCATGATAAATTCCTTTTTTCATGGGATGTGCGTTTGTGCAATGGATGGATGGTGGACCTATGCGGCAGTTAAACCTTCAACCACCACTGACCGCGCCGAGAATTTCAATATCATCGCCTTCGTGTAAGGCTTGAGCTGGCCAGACACTTCTTGCGACGACACTTCCATTGATTGCCACCGCAACTCCTGCTGGATCCTTCTCGCCGGTTAGCTTTTCGATAAGCTCCACCAGCAGGGTGTTGTCTTCAATGGTTTCATTGTTGCCGTTGATTTTCAGATTCATTGTTGGTTCTCGTCTTCAAATCTTCTCACAGAGAGTTCCTTTACCAGCTCTGGTACACGGTTTGCCTGGAGGAGTTCAAGTATTGCCGCCCCCGTAATCGGGGCCAACATGATTCCGTGGCGATAATGCCCGATCGCAGTCAGTAAGCCTGGTACTTTGGAGTGTCCAATGGCCGGTAGGTTGTCGCGCAGTGCCGGCCGAAAACCTGCAGCGGTTTCAAGCATCTCCAGCTCGTAGATGCCTGGGACGGCGCGAAAGCCATGCCAGAGTAAATCCATGGTATGCCCAGCCAACGGCTTAGGATCAAACCCGGCTTCTTCCATGGAGCCCCCCAAATAAAGGACCCCATCATCTCGAGGAATCATATAGAGATCGGGGGTTCGAACGACATGTTTGAGTAAAGGGTCTCCTTGAAGCCGGACATATTGGCCGCGCACGGGTCGAAGCGGGAGGTCTTTGAGTTCTTCGATCTCACGGCTCCACGCGCCACTGGCCGAGACTACCCAGGTAGACTCGACGCGGTCGTAGACTGGGTGGTCGACCAAAGAGACGCCGCGTGCCTCACCGGCTTGGATGTCCAGTTCTGTGGTGCCAGCATGGGTAATTGCTTGGCAGCCCGATTTTTCGTTGGCAGCAACAAGTGCACTGTGAAGCATCACGGGATTGACTTGATGGTCGTCGCCCGCCAGCAAAGCACCACATTGCCGAGGTGAAATATTGGGCTCGAGTTCCTTGAGAACATTTGGTTCAAGCCATTTGGTTTGCAGCCCGCGTGCCTGCTGTGCTTTTCCGAGTTGCTCAAGTTGTCCAACATGGTCTCGGGTAAGGGCCACCATCAGAGTGCCATGCCGGTCGTAGCCAGTTGCTTGTCCGCTTATCTCCTCAATTCTCTTTATGAAATCGGGATAGATCCGGCAGCTCTCGGTGGCCAAATTGATAAGCCTTTGCTCACTCTCAAAAGCTTCTCCGCTGGGGCAGAGCATTCCACCCGCTGCTGGTGTGGCTGCACCGGGGTGCTCTTTGGAGATCAGGACAACGCGAAGCCCAACGCGCCTTGCTTCAAATGCGATCGATTGTCCAATGATTCCATCACCAACAACGGTCACATCGGCTTGAATCACTTTAGGACTCATGGTGCAGCCTTGGCTTGTAGAAAGTTTTCAATGGATTCTCGGTATCTTGCGCATGCTGCCTTGGGATCCTCTTGGAGTACGATCCCGGAAATCACCGCAACGCCGTGGGCTCCGGTTTCAAGTACAGCCTTCACTTGATCCGCTTGGATGCTTCCAATCGCAATCACTGGAAACGGACTCTCCTCAACCATGGCACGAAGGCCATCGATGCCCAGTGTTGCGGCCGGACTCTCCTTGGAGTTGGTTCCGAATACAGGTCCAACGCCAACATAATCGATGGGCTGACCCTGCAATTCTCGAAGCATCGTCAGGTTATTCGCTGTGGCACCGATGATTGCTTCTGGACCTAGAATCTCCCGGGCGATGGCGGGAGCAATATCATTGGGTCCAATGTGCAAGTCTGCATGGCCGGCTTTGGCTATATCGCTGCGGTCATTCACCACGAGACTGCAGTGCTCGCCTTGAAGCACTGCTTTCATTTTTGAAAGCGTTTCAAGTTGAGTTTGTGTAGTTTGGTATCGCTTTTCGCGAAATTGAATCACATCCGCCCCGCCGGCAGAGCATAACTGTGCGATGTCGGCATGAGAAAACCGCGTCTGAAGGGTCTCGGTGGTAATGACATGCAGTCGTCCAACACGCTTAGATATGGCTGTGGAGGGATGTGACAACATGGTTGTTTTCCAGATTCGTCAGATTAGACCTGAACGGCAAACTTACGAAGTACGTCATTAAGGGAGGTTTTACGGTCGGTGCTTTCCTGGCGCTGACCAATGATCAAAGCGCAAGGGAGATTGTAAGTTCCCGATGGAAACTCTTTGGCTCGAGTACCAGGAATAACCACACTGCGCGGTGGAACCTTCCCTTTAAGGATGACTTCCTCGTCACCGGTTACATCGATGATTGGTGTTGAAGCAGTGAGAGTGACGCCTGCACCAATGACGGCTTCCGCGCCGATGTGCACACCTTCAACGATGATGCAGCGAGAGCCGATGAACGCATTGTCTTCGATGATAACGGGTGCAGCCTGAGGCGGCTCAAGGACACCACCGATCCCCACTCCACCGGAGAGGTGAACGTGTTTTCCAATTTGAGCACATGAACCGACAGTGGCCCAGGTGTCGACCATGGTGCCAGAGCCGACGTAGGCGCCAATGTTGACGTAGCCAGGCATAATCACTGCACCTCGTTCAACGTGAGATCCATATCGGACGGTTCCAGGAGGAACGACGCGAACACCTTGTTCTTTCAGGTTTTTCTTGAGCGGAATTTTATCGAAGAACTCGTAGGGGCCCATTTCCATGACTTCCATTTGAGCAACCACGAAGTACATGAGTACACCTTGCTTCACCCAAGCATGGGTAACCCATCCGTCGCCTGCGGGTTCACATACTCGAATGTCTCCGGAGTCGAGTTTAGCGATGACGGTTTTGACCGCGTTTGCGTATTGTTCCTGATCCAGCAGATCTCGGTTTTCCCAGGCGGCTTCAATAAGTGGTTTCAATTCTTGGGCATGTGCTTCTGTTGTCATGATTGGGCCTTCCTATCAGCTTTGGGAGTACGCTTTCAGGAAAGACTTATGCAGCATCTGCAAGTCTTTGTCAGGGGATCTAGGACCGGGTTTGGTCAAAAAAACATCAACGGATTCAGTTTGTTTGCTCAGATGGGCCTATCTCAGCGTGATTGATGACAAAAAAAAACCCCCTCCACAAAATGTGGAAGGGGTTTTATCGAGCTTGTGCTCCAAAATTTACCTTAGGAAAGCTTGTAGCGCTTCATCTTGCGGTAAACAGTTGAGCGGGCAATGCCCAGTGCCAATGCCGTACGCTGAATATCGCCACCATAAGCATCAAGTACTGATTTGATGTGCTTTGCTTCAACTTCGTCCATTGTTTCGAATGGAGCCTTACGCTTTGCAGCGCGGCCAACAAGACCTTCGTTCCACTTGAAGTTACGCTTGGTAAGCGTTTTTACCTTCTTTTTAGGAGCGGCCTTTTTCTTGGCTGCAGCTTTTTTTGGAGCAGCTTTCTTTTTAGAGGCTGGCTTCTTTTTGGCAGCTTTCTTTTTCTTAGGTGCTGCTTTTTTCTTAGGTGCTGCTTTCTTCTT
>CAZZDT010000341.1:0-4979 GCA_964652435.1 uncultured Bdellovibrionales bacterium | reverse complement strand
CATGAAGAGTTCGTAGAGACGCATTGCATCTGCACCGTATTTGTCGATGACATCATCAGGGTTCACCACGTTGAGCTTACTCTTACTCATCTTTTCGATTTTCGAAGTGAGTTTCTCGCCTGACGACTTCAGCTTCGGTTCGGCATCAGAAAGGTCAACATCCTCAGGGTTGTAATACTTACCGTTCGCGTCTCGATAGCTATACGCGAGAATCATTCCCTGATTGAAGAGCTTCTGAAAGGGCTCTTTGGTGCTTACCAAGCCGCAATCGTAAAGTACTTTATGCCAGAAACGAGAGTAGAGCAGGTGCAATACTGCATGCTCAACACCGCCAACGTAAAGGTCTACCGGCATCCAGTATTCTTCAAGTGCTTTGTTCCAAGCCGCTTCAGCATTCTTGGGATCGATGTAGCGCAAGTAATACCAGCACGAACCTGCCCACTGAGGCATGGTGTTGGTTTCACGGTAGCCAACACGACCATCCGGTAGCTCTACTTTGAGCCATGCATCGCCGGCACGGGAGAGAGGTGGTTCACCATCTTCGCGAGGCTTGTATTCATCAACTGCAGGCAGCTCGACCGGAAGCTGGTCTTCTGGAATGGGCATGGATGTGCCGTCTTCCATGTGAATCAGCGGGAAGGGTTCTCCCCAATAACGTTGGCGAGAAAAGAGCCAGTCCCGAAGGCGGTACTGAACTTTTTTAACACCGCGCTCGTTGTCTACGAGCCAGTCAATCATTTTGGATTTGGCTTCATCGACTCCCAGACCATCTAAGAAGTCTGAGTTTACGAGTTTACCGTCGCCTGAATATGCTTCCTTTTGGACATCTTTGCCGCCGGAAACGACTTCGATGATTGGAATTTCATACTTGGATGCGAATTCGTGGTCACGTTCATCGTGGGCAGGAACCGCCATAATGGCACCGGTTCCGTAGCTCATCAGTACGTAATCTGCCACCCAAATAGGCACATCTTTGCCAGTGACTGGATGGATAGCATAGGCGCCGGTAAAGACACCGGTTTTACCTTTATTGAGGTCTGTACGGGCTAAGTCCGTTTTGCCTTTGGCATCTTGAACATAGCTTACAACTGCATCACGTTGCTCGGAGCTGGCAATATTAAGAACCAGTGGGTGCTCCGGTGCGAGAACGCAGTACGTGGCTCCCATGAGCGTATCGGGGCGTGTGGTGTATACCGTGAAGGCACCGCCGTCATTCTTCACCTTGAATTGGATATCCGCACCGGTGCTTTTTCCAATCCAGTTGCGTTGCATTTCTTTAACGTGGTCGGGCCAGTCCAGTAGGTCCAAGTCTTCAAGCAGTCGTTCCGCATAAGCTGTGATCTTAAGCATCCACTGCTTCATGTTGCGGCGTTCAACCGGATCACCGGTTTCTACGTATTTGCCATCTTTAACTTCTTCGTTGGCCAAAACTGTACCAAGTGCGGGGCACCAGTTCACGGGAACCTCAGCCAAGTAAGCGAGGTCTTTTTCGTAGAGTTTCAAGAAAATCCACTGGGTCCATTTGTAGTATTCTGGATCGGTGGTGGAAACTTCGCGGTTCCAGTCGTAGGAAAATCCCAGACGCTTAATTTGACGACGAAAGTTGTCGACATTGCGCTTGGTGATCACGGCCGGGTGAATGTTTTCACGCATCGCCGCGCGTTCCGCCGGTAAGCCAAAAGCATCCCAACCCATGGGGTGGAGAACGTTGTGGCCTTGCATGCGCTTGAGACGAGCAAGAACGTCTGTTGCGGTATAACCCTCTGGGTGTCCTACGTGTAGGCCGGCACCAGAAGGATAGGGGAACATATCCAGAATATAGTACTTAGGCTTATCGCCCAGTTCTTCTAAGCTGGTGGGCGTCTTAAAGGGCTCTTGTTCATCCCAGGCTTGCTGCCAACGGGGTTCAATTTGAGCTGGTTCGTAGCGCATGGTCTTAGTTCTCCAAATCCAAAGTAGCTACAACGGCTGCATCACGCTCACTGAGCATAAAGCCGCCATCTCGTTCACTGACTGTACCGTCGCGCTTCCAGGAACGCTCACAGCGTGGCTCATCGCTAAGGTCTTTGATTTCAAAATTGGTTGCTTCACCGGAAGCCACACTGAACTGGCTCACCCCGCACAGGTCGGCGAGTTCTTGGGCGTAATCTGTGATGGCATCGAAACGGTCGGTATCGATAACCGCTACAATTCCTGCATCCAATGGGTTGGTGATGCTTCCACTTTCACGGGCTTGTTCGAGTGCCTTCAGCGCCTCGCCGCGAATATCCATGGTGAGTAACCAGTTTGGATCCTGCGCAAGACCTTTGGGTTCAGGCAGTCGTTGCAAGTGGATAGATTCATCTACCTCTTCAGTTTTGCCGTGGAGCTTCAACCAAGCCTCATCGGCCGTGTGAACCAAAACAGGAGCCACGAGTCGAAGCAGGTTGTCACAGATATCAAAGAGGACTGTCTGGGTACGGCGTCGACGGTCTGAGTCCGTAGCGTCGCAGTATAGACGGTCTTTGATGGCCGCCATGTATACAGCGCTCAGGCTATCGTTGCAGAAGTTGAATACCGCGTCGCGAATGCGGCGGAACTGAAAGGTTTCGTAGGCACTGCGTACTTCAGTGACCAGCTTATCCAGCTCAACCAGCGCCCAAGCATCCAGGCTGCCTTTGTCGGCGTCAGTGAACGTGTAGCGGTCGGTATCGTTGTTGTAATCTTGCAGGTTACCAAGAAGAAAACGAATGGTGTTACGCACCTTACGATATTCTTCGGCAGCATTCTTGAAGAATGCCCAGTCTGCTTTGATGTCATTGACGAAGTTGAGGCTTGCTACCCACCAGCGCGAGATATCTGCGCCGTATTTGTCCAAGAGGTCTTGAACATTGATGGTGTTGCCTACGGATTTACTCATCTTGCGGCCTTGTGCATCAACGATGAAGCCGTGGGTGAGCAAGGTCTTAAACGGTGCTCTGCCTTGGGAAACCAAGCTTGGAAGCAAAGAAAGCTGGAACCAGCCGCGGTGCTGGTCAGAGCCTTCGATGTAGTATTCCGAAGGATACCCAAGGTTTCGTTCTCGTAGAACTGCATTCCAGCTTGAGCCTGACTCAAACCATACATCAAAGATGTCTTGCGAAGGGCTTAGTTCGCTGATGCCTGCTTTGCCTTTTTCCCGAAGCCAAGCGGGTGCATTTTCATCTTCCGTCGGGTCGTAGTCACCGAGGATGTCTTCAACACTTGCACGGAACCAAAAGCCTGCGCCTTCTTTACGAACTGTTTGGGCAACGGCACGAACAGATTTCTCCGTGAGCAGTGTTTCGTGGCCTTCTTTCATAAACGCCGGAATAGGAAGTCCCCAGGAGCGTTGACGAGAGATACACCAATCCGGACGTGATTCGAGCATGCCACGCAGACGGCTTTGACCCCAATCTGGGATAAACTCAATTTCGTTGTCTGTGGCATTTAAAGCCATCTCACGTAGGGTTCTGCCCTCACCTTTGACTTCACGATCAACGGCGATGAACCACTGTTCTGTAGCGCGGAAGATGGTCGGTGTTTTCGAGCGCCAGTCATGCGGATAGCTGTGGTCGAACTGGTGGTCGAAAAAGAGGTGACCGGATTCACGTAGGTGCTCAACAACGTCACCGTTGCCACTCCACACATCTTTGCCTTGCAGCCACTCAGGAGCTGTTTCGTCAAACGTTCCGTCGCCTTTAACGGGGCAATAGATTTCCAAACCAACCTTTAAGCCTGTTTGATAATCTTCCTGACCGTGACCAGGAGCTGTGTGAACTAAGCCGGTACCGTCTTCCAGCGTGACATAGTCTGCAGTGAGAAGAGGACCCGTCCGGTCGATGAAGGGGTGTTGGTAAACGATTTTAGCGTCGGCCAGTTCTTGTCCGGTACAGGTGCCTAGGCAGCTTACGTCCTCGGCTTTGCCCATTCCCAGAACTTTCTCGGAGAGCGCGCCACCCAAGATGCCGTAGGTGGTTTTTCCATCCTTGGTCCACTTGTAGAGGCCGTATTCTTCGCCAGCGGCGGCAGCCACAGCCAAGTTGGCTGGAAGCGTCCACGGTGTGGTCGTCCAGATCATGACGTGCACAGTTTCACCAGCGGGAACATTCAGACCCGCAGGGAGGCTATTGGTGTTGTTGACCGCGAAAAGGACAAAGACTGAAGTGTCTTCTCGGTCGTAGTATTCGAGCTCTGCGTCGGCCAAAGCTGTTTGGTTGGCGATGGACCAGTGAACGGGTTTGAGGTCTCGGTAAACCACGCCCTTTTCTACGAGATCTGCAAACACCTCAAGGGTTGCGCCTTCGTAGGCAGGCTTCATGGTGAGGTATGGGTTTTCGTAGTTTCCGGTGGTTCCCAAGCGAAGCATTTGGCCAGCTTGAACTTTTACAAACTTCTCCGCATATTTCTCGCATCGATGCCGAATTTGGTTGGTATTGAGCTCTTTGGCCTTATCGCCCAAGTTTTTCATGACCTGGTGTTCGATCGGCAATCCGTGACAATCCCAGCCCGGAACGTAATGAACGTCGTAGCCATCCATGATGCGGGCGCGAACCGTGACATCCTTGATGACCTTGTTCAGAAGGTGACCCAAGTGGATATTTCCGTTGGCGTAGGGGGGACCATCGTGCATCACGAATTCACCTTTTGGGTGATCTGCCTCTAACTGCTTGTTAAAGATATCGATTCTATCCCATCGCTTTTGAAAACGAGGCTCCAGTTGGAGCAAATTCGCCTTCATACCGAACGCTGTTTTCGGCAGGTTGAGGGTTTTACGCAATGGATCTTTCTTTTTGCCGTCGGGCTTATTCATGATGCTATCTCCAAAAACTTCGACTGACGGGTATACCTTCCCTGACGCGCAGGTCAATGGCTTCTAAACCCGGTTTTTTCGGGCATTTTCTCGAAATTCCATTGATCGCCATTATCGGGCCTTCTGCCATTGCCCAAAGCCGCTCCTGGCGTTAAAAACTCCCATCCAA
>CAZZDT010000340.1:0-5015 GCA_964652435.1 uncultured Bdellovibrionales bacterium | reverse complement strand
TGCATGATGGTTCCGAGGATATCACCTTGGAACTCACTTGGTCCTTCAACAGAAACAGTCATGATAGGCTCAAGTGCTTTTGGCTTGGCCTTGAGATAGTTCTCACGGAAAGCACCACGGGCAGCAGCTTGGAAAGCGTTGTCCGAGGAGTCAACTGCGTGCGTGCTACCGTCAGTCAGGACAAAGCGTAGGCCTTGTACTGGGAAGCCGATGTACTCGCCGCGCTCCATAGATGCTTTGAAGCCTTTTTCAACGGATGGGATGTATTCCTTCGGAATAGCACCACCGACGATTTTGCTTTCGAATTCAAAGCCGTCTTCTTCCATTGGCTCGATCATGCCTTGTACGCGACCGTACTGACCTGAACCACCAGTTTGCTTCTTGTGGGTGTAGTTGTATTCAATTGCTTGGCTGATGGTCTCACGGTACGCAACCTGTGGAGCACCTGTTTCAACATCGCAGTTGTATTCGCGGCGCATACGCTCAACGTAAACGTCGAGGTGAAGCTCGCCCATACCTGCAATGATGGTTTCGCCAGTTTCTTCGTCAGTTACCGAACGGAAAGTTGGGTCTTCCTTGGTAAAGCGTGAAATCGCTTTACCCATGTTGTCCATTCCTTTGTTCGACTTAGGCTTGATAGCAAGCTTAATAACTGGCTCAGGAATGTGCATAGAAGTCATACTTGCCTTCATGGAACCGTCGGTGAAGGTATCACCAGAAGCACAGTCAACACCGAAGAGTGCTACAATATCACCAGCCTGAGTGGCTTCGATATCTTGCATATCGTCTGAGTGCATACGAACCAGACGACCAACCTTTACCTTCTTACCGGTACGGCTGTTGATGATGCTGTCACCCTTGGTCAGGCTTCCTTGGTACATACGCAAGTAAGTCAATTGCCCATAAGGAGAAACTTCAAGTTTGAACGCAAGACCGATGAAGGGGTCTTCAGCAACTGGCTTGACTTCGAAAGACTCTTCTTTGCCTTCTTTGTTCACGCGAATTGCTTCGTTGGTAACTTCTGTTGGGTCAGGCAAGAATGCACAAACCGCATCAATCAGAGGCTGAACACCAACGTTCTTGTACGCAGAGCCCATGAATACCGGAGTGATTTCACGTGCGATAACCGCAGAGCGAACTGCTTCTTTGATCAGCTCAGGCGTTACTGCGTCTTCGAGCATAGCTTCCATCAGACCGTCGTGAGTCATAGAAACAGCGTCGAGCATAACTTCACGCTTTTCTTCAGCTTCAGCGAGCATATCTTCAGGGATTTCACCTTCGATGATGTTCTCACCGTTGTCGCCTTCGAAGATGTAAGACTTCATTGTGATGAGGTCGATAACACCTTTGTGCTCGTCTTCAAGACCGATAGGAAGCTGCATAACAACTGAGTTGTGGTTGAGCTGGTCACGAAGTTGCTGAGCTACGCGAAGTGGGTCAGCGCCACTTCGGTCACACTTGTTAACGAATGCGAGGCAAGGAACGTTGTAGCGACGCATTTGACGGTCAACAGTGATGGACTGACTTTGAACACCAGCAACGGAGCAAAGAACGAGGATTGCACCGTCAAGAACGCGCAATGAACGCTCAACTTCGATGGTGAAGTCAACGTGTCCGGGAGTATCGATAACGTTGATGAACTTATCTTCCCAGGTTACGTGGGTTGCTGCTGAAGCAATGGTAATACCGCGCTCGCGCTCAAGTTCCATGGAGTCCATGGTGGCGCCTACGCCGTCTTTGCCTTTTACTTCGTGAATGGCGTGGATACGTCCTGCATAAAACAGAATTCGTTCGGTCAGCGTGGTTTTGCCCGAGTCAATGTGGGCGCTGATGCCGATATTACGAACTTTGGATAAATCGGTAATTGCGCTAGACACGTCTGATTCTCCCGTCGAATAGGTGATAATTTGCAGCACGAGCCCGTACTGCGCTTCATCTTCGTCTGGGGCTACCGGACATGTGCAGAAGCCCTCATGGCCCAACACGTATGAAGCGCGGCCGCAATAACCATAAATCGGTGACTTAGCAAGGTGGAAAAATCAAAAAACCGGGTCTGTGATCACTCCAGCATGCGCAGAACCGAACTTTATCCGTTCGGATTAAAAAGTGGCCTTATTCCAGCTGGTTATTGGGGGATGTTTCGGGGATTTTGGGCTATGGACGAATCGATTCGCACCCCGGAGGTGCATTTTGAAGCGTTGCGACCCAGGGATCAGCCATCTGGGCGCTTACCGGGGGCTTTTATTTTTAGACGGACCAGCCATTCGGACCCGGTATTCTTAGGGAAAGACAGGTCAGTGCCCCGTCTCCTTTGTGAAGTTCCGTGACCTTAACGCTTTCGACTTGGTGCCCTTTATCCCGGATTAATTGGGCTGTTTTGGGAGCATCCTCTGAAACAATCGTCACGTGATCGAAAGCTAGTATGTTTGCGCCCAGTGGCTCTGGGGCAGCGAGCCATTCGAGCTGCAGGCCGGCAATGTCCAAAGGCGATATGGCGGATGGGTCGTAAATGACAGTTTTGTCATCCAGTGCGGTCATTGCAGATTTGAGATGGAGTCCATCGTGAACCGGGACGGCGTGGGAGGTAAGTCCATCGAGCTGAGCGACTTCTTCGAGTCGCTTAAAACCCGCTTCATTGGTTCGGCTGGAGAGTCCAACCAGCAGATGCTGTCCCACTCGCATGACGTCGCCACCGTCAATGGATGCTGGGGCCTGCGTGGTATGCACGGTACAAAATGGGCTAAGTGCCGCTTCAATGCCTTCAATTTCCGAGACTCTCGAGCGGGCACCGGGACGCGTGACCAAAGCATGCTGGCCTGTAATCACAGCTACATCTTCAATGTAGACACTGTCGGGAAGTCCTTCGGGGCATGGCACGTAAGTTACTTGTTCTACATGTCTTTTTAGTAGAGCCACGTAATTTTGATGTTGCGCTCTTGCGGATTCGAGATCGATGGATACCGGATCTTCTCGCAGGCAGTTGGCAAAGCTATCGGAGACCTCTCGGACGAGGCAATGAATGGGGCAAGCCGGCGGGGTTGAAGTATCAATCGAGTTCATCTTTTCTTCCTACCAGTTCGCCTACTTCGTAAACGAGTTCCACTTCGATGATGCCATCCTGGTCGTAGAGGGTTCTAAACCCATGCATGCGACCATCTTTGTATTGCACTGTTTCCTGGATTTTTCCTTGTCGGTTCCACCGTTTCCAAGTCCCAGTTTTGCGGTCCATTTCGTAAGTGCCTTGAGATATTTTCTGTCCAGAGTCGGCCCATTGAGTGAATTTGCCGTCCTTTTGGCCGTCTTTGTAGCTGCCACTGTGTTGTAGCTTCCCGTTAGGCCACCAATATCGCCATGGACCATGGTTGGTCACGCGCTCTGGAGAGTCAGCTGGTCCCGGTCGTCCACAATACTCACGGTTGCCGAAGGGAGGACGTCCTCCATAAGCCTCAGTGCCTTTGGGGCATTTTAGTTCCTTTACGGAGCTATCGCTGGTACAGGCGCTTTGGCTAAAGCTCATTATGCAACCGAGGCATATGAGTGATGTGTAGAGATAAAGACTAGAGCGCATAATGGTTCCCTCATTGAAAGCAGCTCGATGATTCAGTCACTTAAAGCGAATTGAGTCAGGCTTCAAGTTGGATTCCCTTTGAGTCATATGATTTCTTTAGGGTAACGGGAACGGTGAGTATAGAATTGTACTCTTCAGCGAAAGGAACGGCTCGATGAGTGCCGGAGCACCTGAACAAAATGATGTAGATGTCGTCCAGTTGGTCAATCGCATGATTTTGCGTGCGCACCATGAAGGAGCCAGTGATATCCATATTGAGCCGCGGACCAATCGTGTTCGGGTTCGTTATCGTATTGATGGGGTTCTGGTTGAGAGACAACCCATTGGGGTCGGGCTTGGTGGTTCCGTGGTTAGCCGACTCAAAGTCATGTCGCAGTTGGATATTGCTCAAAAGCGTTTACCTCAGGATGGTGCCTTCGAGGTTCGTATAGGAAAGGTGATTGTTCCGATTCGCCTTTCTAGTTTTCCGACAGAGTACGGTGAGAAGGTTGTATTGCGGCTTTTGTCTACGGCGAAGGACGTCCCCGATATTGATAGCTTGGGGTTAAACCCTGCCCACGAAAAATCTTTTCGGAGAATGGTGAATCACCGTGAAGGAATGATTCTGGTTTGCGGCCCAACGGGAGCGGGCAAGACCACGACAATTTATGCTTTGCTAAAAGAGCTGGAGTCTTCACAGCGTAATATTATGACTCTGGAAGACCCGATTGAATATCGATTCGATTCCATCATCCAAGGGCAGGTCTATTCCAAAATAGGTTTCGACTTCGCTACAGGTTTACGTTCTATTTTGCGACAGGACCCAGATGTTATCTTGGTCGGTGAGATGCGAGATAAGGAAACCGCTGAGATTGCATTGAAGGCATCGCTTACGGGACACCTTGTTTTCTCCACTTTGCACACCAATGGCGCCGTCGACACTTTTGTGCGCTTACTGGATATGGGTCTAGAGCGTTTTGTCGTTGCTTCCGCACTTCGGGCCATTGTCAGCCAAAGGTTGGTACGTAAACTCTGTCCCTCTTGTGCCGAGAAAGTTCCAATGAATGCGGCAGCTCGTCAGTTTTTCTCAATTTCAGAAACTGAAGAGAAATTCCTGTACCGGCCTAAAGGTTGTGCTCAGTGTAACAATACTGGCTTCTCGGGCCGGACTGCGATTATGGAAATCCTGGAAATCGACGATGAACTCTCTGATGTGATGAAATCTGCAGGATTAAATCGCCGAGAGTTGAAGCAACTGGTTCAACAGCGAGGGCTAAAGTCTTTGCGTCACATGGGGATGGAGCTGGTGCTCAAGGGTGTTACGAGTATTGATGAAATTGCCCGGGTGACTTGATTCCCAAAACTGCCGCTTGCTCTGGGAGATTCACCGACATGATGAGCCGTGGGTCCATTGTTGGGACTTCTCGGATTTTGTTTGGTTGACTCTGAATGAAGCTTCGTAAATCAA
>CAZZDT010000339.1:0-5022 GCA_964652435.1 uncultured Bdellovibrionales bacterium | reverse complement strand
CAGAGACGCCGGGTGCATGGCTTGAGAAAGCTGGATTTGGCAGTGAACAGGTAGGCATCAACCATCAAGCTTTGTTTCAAGAAGTTGTGAGCGGACAGGGTTTGATTGGGCGGCCAGCCGAAGAACCCTGCAGCTGGATGAGCCGGGCTAAAACTGCCGACCACGAGGTGGGGGCTTATATGGCGGTGCCTTTGAAGATGCGCGGCTCACCATTTGGCTTTTTGGCGGCGATGTCTTTGAACCCTTCGTCACTTTTTCGGGAGGGCCAGCGTAAAGGGCTCTCTATTTTGGGGGGAAAAGCGGCCAATGCCATCGAGACCGCTCGAATGTACAAGAATCTAAAAGGTACATTCACAGAAACGATCGAGGGTTTGCAGCGAGCTTTGGAAGCCAAAGATGCTTATACCCAAGGACACTCCGATCGCGTGGCCATGTATTCTAAGATGATTGCGGAGGCTATGAATTTGCCTCCGATGGATGTGGATCGCATTGAGCACGGTGGGTTGATGCACGATATCGGTAAAATCGGTATCCGAACCGACAAGCTCAACAAGCCTCAGCGATTGACGCCCGAAGAGTACGAGATGATTAAGTCTCACCCTGTTCATGGAAAACGGATTTTGGAACCCATCAGTTTCCTGCGCCATTTGGTGCCCTGTGTTTATCACCACCACGAAGCTTGGGACGGTTCAGGTTATCCATCTGGGCTAGAGGGTGAGGAAATCCCAATAGAATCAAGGATCTTGGCAGTGGCTGATGCTTACGATGCCATGACCACCGACAGACCTTATCGCAAGGCCTTGCCTCATGTTGTGGCAATGGGCGAGTTGGATCGCTTTGCGGGCAAGATGTTTGATGTGCGGGTTGTGAAGGTTTTCCATGAAGTGATTGAAGAGCACCGCCGTGAGCGTCAGAAGCTGGGTCTCGAGATTCCTCTCTAGTTTGTCCTACATCCACCTACGTCTAAAACCCTGTTTTCGCAGTGGTTCATAGTTGCTGCCTCGAACATCGCTGTGCTAGCTTGCCCTCGAATGGTCGGGGACTTCATGGGGGTCCAAGGCCAAAAACAGAGTCTTTCCACCTATGCCCATTTGGAAAAGCTCTGTGCAGCCACATGCGCCCTACACATTACGTACAGGTTTTTGCAGTAGCGGTGTATGATGGATCTATGAGGTTACTATGTTTAGTTCCATCCTGACGACGACCCTTTTGGGTGCGGCTTTGTCGTTTCAGACAGCGACCGGTATGGTTGCTCTTGAACCAGCCAATGACGTGATAGTGCTTCAGGCACCCAATCCTGCTTTGGTCCAAGATATTGCCAGCTCTCTTAAAGCAAGTGATGTGCAACGGCTTTTCGGTGATTTTTTTCTGATTCAATCGACACCCAAGACTCGGTCTCAGGTTCAAGTCGCTCAGAATGAAGATGCAAGTCTGAAAAGTCTTGCGGTCTATCGTCGCCCAGGCCAGGTCAGCCACCTGATTTCGGATGGTCAACTTTTGATTCGGTTTAAGGCGGGAATTTCTCTGGCTCGCCAAGCAGGGATTTTGCAGCAAGCAGGTGTCACCGACTTTAAATTGAGACGAGATGATGGGCGCTCCTATCAGGGACAAGTTGCTCCCGAAAGCGCGATTGCAGTCGCTCAGCAACTATTGATTCAGTCAGAGGTTGAGTACGCTCACCCTGATTTCATCTATCAGAAGAGTCGGTTTTTGGAGCCCAACGATCCATTGAGCGAAGATCAGTGGCATTTGAACTTGGTTGGTGCTCGAGCTGCTTGGGATGTTGAAACCGGTAAGCCTGAAGTCATCATTGCGATCATCGATTCTGGTGTTGATTTAACGCATCCTGAATTTGAAGGACGACTTGTTTCACCACGGGACTCTCTTGAGTTTGACGAAGACCCAACACCAGACACCTATGATGCCCATGGCACAAGCTGCGCTGGGCTTGCCGCTGCAGCCATGAACAATGCTGAAGGGGTGGTCGGAATTTGTCCAGGCTGTTCCGTGATGCCGATTCGAATCATGAGCGAAGATGGTTGGGGACGTTACGGTGCAGATGTGGATGCCTTCGAATGGGCCGCGGACCATGGTGCTTCCATTCTATCCAACAGCTGGGGAACATCAGAACCATCGAGTATTCCAAGTGCCATGCAAGCTGCGATTCAAGCCGTGGCTGATGAGAGCCGCAGTGGTTCAGGTGCTTTGGTTCTTTTTGCTGCCGGTAATGAGTACCGAGAAAATTTTGATTACGAACTTGCGAGTCATCCATCGGTGATGGGGGTAGGGGCTACGGATTCAAGAGATCTTAAAGAGTATTACAGCAATTGGGGCGATGAGCTTGATATTACGGCTCCTGCGGGCTCGGTAACCACTGACATCCAAAGTGGTGGTGGGTATGCCAGCGGCGATTATACATTTCAGTTTGGCGGAACCAGCGCTGCTACTCCCGTGGCGGCAGGTATCGCTGGTCTTATTTTTAGCATTGATACCACCTTTGCTCGGGCTCAAGTTGCCAGCATTCTCAAAGACACTGCAGATAAAATTGGTAACCAGCCTTATGATAATGCGTTCAACCCATATTACGGGTTTGGCCGAGTGAATGCTTTACGAGCGGTGCAGATGGCAACGGGTGGTGAGGTTTGTGCACCGGTTCCAGAAGATTGTGAAAATGGTTTGGACGATGATTGCGATGGTTTGGCTGATGATTCAGATCCAAACTGCGCGCCAGCCATCACAGCCGTTGGAGCACCTTGCACTCAGGATTTTGAATGTGGGCAGACTGGTACTTGCTTGTTGATCGATTATGGATACCCGAACGGATATTGCAGCATTGGTTGCGAAGATGAATGTCCGGGGGATGGAGTTTGTGAAAGAATTTGGGGCAATAACTACGCGTGTTTTGATGGGTGTGAAAGCCGAGACGATTGTCGCGCTGGTTACGATTGCATGCCAACAGAATCAGGAAATTTTGCGTGCTCTCCTTCATGCACCGTAGCTGGCTGTCCTCAAGGTGAAACCTGTGATTATACGACCGGCAGTTGCACCCACGATGGGCCAAGTACTCCGGGTGGTGCTTGTGAGCAAAGTCTCGATTGTTCGGATAATGGGTTTTGTTTGACGGAGGCTGATTACGGTTTCCTCGGTGGCTTTTGTGCTCGAACGTGCCGTGAAAATAGACCATGTGATGAAAATTACGACTGTGTTGATTTTGGACGTTATAATTTCTGCGTTCCAACATGTGAGTACTCATCGGATTGTCGTGAAGGCTACGTTTGTGTTCCTGATTCTACGGACACCTCTTTTGGTCGTTGTTACGAATCCTGTGTGACCGCTGGTTGCGATGGTGACTTTTGTAATGAACACGGTTTGTGTGGTTCGGTTGTGCCACCACGGTTAGGAGATCGTCCTGAACCGGTTGAGGCTACGCCAGAACCTGACGTTTGTAGCTGCGATACAACCACGGCTTGCAACAGCAATTGTCCATGCGACCCTGAGTGCGCCCCTGATTATGAGGCCAAGGGATGTCAGGCGAATCCAGCCGGATTGTGGTGGCTTCTTGGGCTACTCGGCATTTTTAGACGCCGACTTTGAAGAATTCTGACAACTGAGGGCCCTTGATCGTCGATTCAGGGGTTGCCTATTGCTCGAAAATTTATAATGCATCGCATTATGGAACTCGTTGTACAGAAATTTGGCGGTAGTTCTGTCGGAACACCGGAGAAAATAATCCATGTGGCAGAGCGTGTAGCTAAACGTGCGAAAACCGGTGTGAAGGTTGTCGTGGTCGTGTCGGCTATGCAAGGTGAAACCGATAGACTCTTAGGTCTAGCCAGTGCAGTCTCTGAGCGACCCGATGCGCGTGAGGCAGATCAGCTTTTGGCTACAGGTGAGCAAGCGTCGGCGGCTCTTTTGGCCATGGCCTTGCGAGCTCGCGGAACGCCGGCACGTTCGATGACCGGAACGCAAATGCGTTTGCGCACCGATGGTGCATTTTCTCGGGCACGCATTCTAACCTTGGACAGCGACGCTGTTCATGGCCCGTTGAATAACGGCGAGGTTGTTGTTGCTACTGGTTTTCAAGGCATTGATGCTGAGGGCAACTTGACCACTTTGGGCCGAGGCGGTTCAGACACAAGTGCTGTTGCGTTGGCTGCGGGGCTTGGAGCGGATGAGTGTGAAATTTACACAGATGTTGAAGGGGTTTTCACAGCGGACCCTCGCATTGTCCCAGATGCTCGTAAACTCGATGAAATTAGTTTTGATGAAATGATGGAGATGGCCTCACAAGGGTCTAAAGTATTGCAAATTCGCAGTGTGGAGTTGGCTATGAATCACGATATCCCGATTCGCGTTCGATCGACGTTTACTGAAAACCCTGGAACTCTCGTACGCAGTGAAGATGACACCATTGAAAAACTGGTGGTTCGTGGCGTGTCTCATAATGCAAATGAAGCGAAGTTGACTTTGCGTCAGGTTCCCGATCAGCCCGGTATTGCTTCTCAAATTTTTACAACGTTGGCCAAGGCTAATATCAACGTTGATGTTATCGTTCAGAACACGTCTAAAGACGGTACCACAGACCTCTCATTTACTGTTGGACTGACCGACCTGGCTGAAGCGGGCGACATCTTGAAGAGTGTTGCCGAAGAAGTTCGAGCTCAGAGTTTTGAGATCGATGATAAGATCGCCAAAGTCTCCATTGTCGGTGTTGGGATGCGTGCACATCCAGGTGTGGCGGCAGCGATGTTTGAGTCGTTAAAGATGGCTGATGTGAATATTCAAATGATCACAACTTCGGAAATCAAAGTAACATGCGTGATTGACCGAGCTCAGGTTGAAACTGCGGTGCGCGCACTTCACGATTCTTTTGAATTGGCTGGCAGCAAGGTCGAAGCTGAGAGTGCCTAAGTCGCCAGTGACGATCGCGGTGGGAACCGCATGGATCGGATTGTTTATTTCTTTATGGCTCGGTGTTCAGGCCTTGGCTCAGGTGCAAGGGCCTGAATCTTTAAAGCCCGA
>CAZZDT010000338.1:0-5023 GCA_964652435.1 uncultured Bdellovibrionales bacterium | reverse complement strand
TGATGCCTATTTTTGAATCCGCTATCGAGAATTTTTCTGCGGACCACCTCACCGACGGGGTTAAGGTGAGTGTGGCTCAGCATTACCACAGTCAATATATGGCGCAGCTCTTAAAATGGTACAGTTCAGAGATAGGTCGGACCTACAGCTCTAGGTCGAAACACATTGATACTCAGTCACCAGAATTTATTGCGTGGTTTGAGTCGGCTGATTTCGATACGGAGAATGCAGTTTTGGTTCGGCAGTTGATGGAGGTATCACAGGCCTTAGAAATGGTTGAAACGCGAATGCTGGTTCCGCACCAAGGTATGTCCATCGGTCTTCAACAAGCCAGTCGGCGAGCTGGCTTAAATGCTGATCTTTATTCTGAGTCTTCCATTTCAACCCAGATTGCAAAAGCGCAGAACCTTGCGGTGATGTGTGCCATGTTTGCTTACCGTGATTTAAGCACTGAGCAGCTTCGACAAATCATTGCCTTTGAACAAAGTAGACCGGCTCGTTGGTATTATGGAGCAATTCACAGCGGTATGCAGAACGCCTTGTTTCAGGCCAGCCGCCGATTAAGTGAAGGGATGACCCGCAGTGTGATGTTGCGCATGAGCCAAGAGCTTTCTGAAACCTAGAGTCCAAATGTTTCTGCTAGAATTTGGAATGTGGGTCCGCTGATACTTTGCTCGAGTATCACCATGAACCCTAAAAAGAGTACAGCCGCGAATATTAAGGTTTGAGGAATACGTAGAAGAACCCACTTGATATGCGTGCTGCCGGTGATTTCTCCCACCGCCAATCCCGCATTCTTTTCTCGCGTGGTAATCAAGAGTGAAAATGGTAAGACTGCTGCGGTCCATGCGGCATAATTCAGCAGCGGGACGCCGAGCCAGCCTTGATCAAGGATTGGGTGCCATTTCCAAAAACCCACTTCACAAGCCAATGGGTCGACTTGAAGGTCAAAGGCCAAGGCGGCAAAGACGGCCACGCCAGCTCCCGCAAGTGCGGACTCTTTGATGGTGGACGATAGTTTCTTCATCTCCCAGACAGTCCAGGTGATGATATAAAAAACCGTGACCCATCCTGACATGGTGGCCATGGGTGCCGGTAGAGGTCCCAGGTAGTACCGGTAGTTCATCTCGCTGAAGTAGCCCAGCCAGATTACTCCATTTTCAAGGATCATGCCGTAGATGAGGCAGGGGCCGAGAAAGAATTTGAGCCATTGTCTGCTTTGGCTTCGGGCATGAATCATTAGAAAGACTGTGTTGAGAATAGCAGAATATTCATAAATGTTTCGTAAGCTGTCGTGGTCGATGACAAACCGCTGGTTGCTCATATAGTTTAAAACCACGAGCAGTGGTGCACCCAGGCTGATAACAAGTCCTACCAATCTTTCTCGGGATGAAGCTGATTTGAACCGAAATCCATAGATCAGCCAGGGAACCAGCATAGGGAAAATGGCTGTGGGCACCAGGTCGAGTCGTTGATTGGGTAGATTGGTGATTTCGGCGTGGGCAATGCCTACGGCATAAATGGCGTAATTCACCAGTGGTAAGTCGCTCCAGACAATAGAAGCAAAGCTACGTTTCATGTGGGTCCCCCTCCTACATCGGTGCGCGCTTTAGAAGGCCCGACTATACGCAGCGGTCTTTCATGAGGGAATACCGAAAAGGCACAAAATAAGGGCCGGGGGAGCCTTTTGGACCCTTGATGGATGCTGATGTGCACGAATGTAAGCAAACCTTCACCAAGAGTAGATAGACCCGTACCAGTAAACCCGACACCGCTCTCAGGATTTTGACAAAAGCCCGTCCCAATAGGCTTCCGCGCGCTTTGTTCTGTGATCTAGATCACGGAAATTGTCCGATTTTGAGACAGGTGAAGTTGGCACCTCAATTGCATTGCTTAAAGGGAACAGGCTGAGATGGATAGAGCAAGTGGGGCTTCGTCTACAAAGCTAAAAAGGGGAGACAGAAAATGAAAACTTTGAAGAACGGAATGAAGGCCACTTGGGAAGCATCAACCGATGGTCGTGTTATGATTCGAGTGAGTCAGCCGAATTCTAACGTTGTTGTGAAGCGTTGGAGCATGTTTTATGCAGCATTCGCATTGTCTATGGCTCTTATCCAGTGGATGGCACCTTCGCAGGCAAACGCTGCCGCTTACAACCGCTCATCTTTGGCTCATCAACAAGAGCTTTTAGATGTTACGCATATCAAAAAGGTTTTGAAGAACAGTCGAAAGATGGTTCGCCACTGTTACGAGCGTGCCTTGAAGCGTCAGCCTCAATTGGAAGGTCAATTGGGTGTTCAGTTTACCATTGGGTCAAAAGGTCGAGTGGTTAAGGTAAGCGTTGTCGATGATACTTTGAAGAATCGTCGTGTATCGCGTTGCATCACTGGACGTGTAAGCAAGTGGAGATTTCCAAGTCCTCAAGATGGTGAAGTCACAGTATATTCACCGTTTGTGATGACTCCTCTGGCGAGTTGAGCTTGAGGAAAAGTGGATGATTGATGGAAGGGGCCACGAAGGCCCCTTTTTTTGTGTCTAAATGCCTGTCATATCTTGGGAATCTAAGGGTCCTGTTTAGCGGGTTTGTTGTGTTGGCACCGGGTCATGCGCTACCTTTAGCACTGAAAGTGCTGGTTTTTTCGCTGCCTCATGATTGAGGCCGATGCATTATTGGGTCCGTAGAATGGTCATGACGTCCTATCAGTGGGTTATCTTTCTGGCATTCTTTTCGTCCTACACCATTCGGACGGCGGTAACCTGTTTCGCTTTAGAACTTATCATCAGCAACTACGGGTCCGAGCGTCTTGCGTCTGCGTATTCCATGGCGGCAGTCATCACGGTGAGTGCCGTGGTTTTAATGTCGGTGGCCAGTAAACGTTTTCCCGCCATTGTTCGTTATTTGATGCTTCATGGAATCATTGCCATTGTGGCTGCAACTTGTCTCTTGATCGATTCCCCGGCCATTCAGGCGCAGTTGGCTTTCTTTTGCATCGTTGGCTTTGGTTTATTGATTTACTTCAGTAACTGGTCGGTGGCCTTGGCCTATATCAGTCCTTTCGAATCGAAGCGTTTGTTTCCTTGGATGGGAATGGCGGCTCAGATAGGTGTTTTCTGTGGCTCTATTCTCGCAATGCTCTCTAACTTGGGCTTTCCCAAGGAGTATTACTTCCCTGCGTGGTTTGTTGTGGAGTGTGCGGTCATCGCATTGGCCTTAACGCTTACACGCACCGAAGAGAGTAAAGAGAACTCTGCATTCTTCTTTTTGGATGAAGATGAAGAGCCTAAGGTTGAAGAAGAGGAAATGGGTATTGTTGATTTGTTTCGGCAGTATCAGCTTCTCCCCCGTATGAGTGTTTGGATTTTCTTGTGGGGATTCATTTACACTGCATTTCTAAGTTTGGTGGCTTCCGAATTTCAAGCATCCGGTGCCAACCTGACGGCTCTTTATGGGATGCTGGCATTGAGTGGCTCTGCTTTGGGGTCTTTGGTCAGCGCCTTTGTTTTTCCAATTCTTGTGAGGCTGGTTCGTTTGGGATCGGTCCTTCTGGTCTGCAGTGGTTTGGCCAGTGTGGTCGGCTTTGCCTATATCTCGTTTCGAACTTTTATCGTGGCAGTGGTCGTGTACCTTTGCTTCGAGTTGTCGGCGGCAAGTTTTAAAGCTCTGGCGGTCAACACGGAGATTGGTCTTTACCCGGAGCGCTATCGAGATCAAATTCGTTTGTTCGGTGAGATTCTTCCCCAGTCGCTGGGTGCGACACTTGTTGGTTTTGCCATTGCGGGTTTTACGAAGCTTGCCGCTGGAGTTCTTGTGGTCGCGCTTCTGTTTTTGATGGCAGCAGCTTTTAGAGCTCGAGAGGGATTTAACAAAGAAGTCATCAGTCTATTGAAAACCGGTGATGAAGAAGAAAGGCGCAATGCAACGGCGCTTTATGACCGCCTGGAGCATCAGGACGAATACGAGCATTTTCTGTATCAACTGCTCGAAGGTGATGACCTCGCCACTCGGATCAATATCCTCAAGACTTTTGCATCTCTTAAAACCTGTAAGCCTCTGCCGGATATTTTAAACTTGCTGACGCCGGATGTGGATGCGTCCCTGCGGATTGCCATTTTACGCTACATCGATGAACTGAATTTCAAAGAGTTTGATCCGTTCTTGCAGTATCGAACCATTGAGATGCTCAAAGACATTTGCTTGAACAGTTTTTCGAATGTTGCCCGCGCCATGGCCATCAAGACTTTCGTTCAACACGCGGCGCCAGAAGCGTCCGTAAAGTTTGTCATGCAAGAGTTGGAGTCAGACGACGACCGAATCGTTGCCAACGCCATCGATGGTTTACGGCACTTATCGTATCCCGGTGTTGTGAGTATTCTCACTCCTTATCTAAAGCATGAGACGGCGCGGATTCGGGCCAATGCCATTGTGGCCCTTTGGATTTATCCCAAGTCGCGCTTTCAGGTGAAGGCTGCTCTGACAACCATGCTTTACTCTGAAAACTTGGGGCACAAGATCAGTGCGATTTATGCAGTGGGCCAGGTCCAAGACGACAGCTTTATGGATTACCTCAAAGAGCAGCTGGAGTTGGGCAATCCAAGTTTGCGGCGAATTTCTCTGATTTCGCTTTTGCAACTCGGGGTTGAAGAATACGTGGATGAGGTGGTTGAGCTGATTTTGGGCGAGGACGAAGGGCAGGCGATCAACACTTGTTACTTATCGGTTAGCTTAACGTCAGAAATTTTAAACGAGGGCATCATTGCCAGTATTTTCTACCGTGGCGGCGACGCCCGAAGGCTGGCGATCTCACGTTATACGCGGTGTGGTGCATTCTGCCGGGAGCAACTTGAGCTGCTTTCCGGTACCATGAGCGCTCAAAGTACAATCTGATCGATTAACAGCTCGCGTCATGTAAGTCTTTGTATGTTTTTCGTTGCAATTGTAGGTTTTCCAATTATTCTTAAGGCTCGCCAAGGGGATTTGGGGAGAAGCAGAGGTTGTAGCTCATTAAGGCTACGTGGCTTTTTC
>CAZZDT010000337.1:0-5030 GCA_964652435.1 uncultured Bdellovibrionales bacterium | reverse complement strand
TGCCCTGAACTTTGGTATTGCTCCCGAACGACTTCACGAAGTGGGGGAGCACGCATATACCGGACCGCCACCGGCATTTCCTATGGCGCATCTTTTAGAGCGCTCTCTTGGGGTAGATATCCGAGAAGCCGTTCGGCTTTCGAACGATTCGCGTTTTCTAACGGCCCAAGTACCATCGGGCAACGTGATTGGAACCGCCAACGAAGCGTGCCGGTTCTTTGAGCTTCTTCTTCGTGAAGGTACGCTAGACGGTAAACAAATCTTCGACCGTAAAACGGTGCGGCGCGCAGTGGCTGAAACCAGCTACCTCGAAGTGGACACCACCTTGATGATGCCGGTGCGTTACAGCATGGGTTTTATGCTCGGCGGCGACTACCTAAGCTTCTATGGCATGGGAACGCCTCGGGCCTTTGGGCACCTCGGTTTCACCAATGTTCTGGCCTACGCCGATCCCGAGCGGGACATCAGCGTGGCCTTTATGAACACCGGAAAACCCTTCCTGACTTTACGCCTTCTCAAATGGCTGAATGTCATGCGGGTGATTTCTACAAAAATTCCAAAGATCTAAGGTACTTTCACACCATTTCTGACCAAACTTCATCCCCGAGGGCACCACTGTGTTCCGTGGTTAAATAACGTGACGATTCCGTCCTTGAACTTCGCCATCCCTTCGCAGTAGGTTGCCGCAGAAAGCCGAAGATTGGCTTTGGAGCACGGGAGTTCAGCCTTGAAATTCAATATTCTCATCTTAGCCAGCGCATTTGCCTTGATGGCTTGTCACCACCACGAAACCGGCGCGAGCCTTCCACTCACAGCGCCCGCTGAAAGAGGCCCTTACGTGGTCAAAGCCAGTGAAGCGCCCATTCACAGCTTGGCCGGTGGAAAAGTGCTGGCTCAGCTCTTTCTGAATGAATCCAACCATAGCAACCTCGGTGCACTGAGTGTTCTCACTTTGCAACCGGGCGCAGCTGTGCCTGTGCACGACCATTCACACAGTGCTGAAATTCTCTATATTCTCGAAGGCACCATGGAGATGGTCATTGAAGGTCAGACCGTTTCAGCCTCCGCCGGCGATGCCGTTCACATTCCGGTGACAGTGCAACACTCGGCCAAAGTTGCTTCCGATGTTCCGGTAAAAGCTGTTCAAATCTATGTGGCACCCGGCCCAGAGCAGCGCTTTGCCAAAGGCCCAATCGTTAAACCTACACAACCTGAAGAGGGAGAGTAATCCATGATTATCCAAGATGTATCTGCAATTGTATCCGGCGGCGTATCCGGCCTCGGTGAAGCAACCACCCGTAGGCTTGTCGCTGGCGGCGCCCGCGTGGTGATGATGGACCTGAACGAAGAAAAAGGTAAGGCCATGGAAGATGAACTTGGCGATTCCGTCAAGTTCATGAAGACCAACGTTGCCTCTCCTGACGATGTAAGTGCGGCGATTGCTGCAGCAGAAGCCATGGCGCCTCTGCGCATTGCTGTAAACTGCGCAGGTATCGGTTCTATTGGCCGTACCATCAACCGCGACGGCACTGCCCATGACTTGGATGCTTTTAAGAAGACCATTGAAGTAAACCTGATTGGTACCTTCAACGTGATTCGCTTGGCCGCTGCAGCCATGTCCAAGCTGGATCCTCTAGAAGCCAACGAGCGCGGCGTGATTATCAACACCGCATCGGTTGCCGCTTATGAAGGCCAAATTGGTCAAGCAGCTTACAGCGCATCGAAAGGCGGCGTTGTGGGCATGACCCTGCCAATCGCCCGTGACCTATCTGTTGCTGGCATTCGCGTTTTGACCATTGCTCCAGGAACATTCGACACACCGATGCTTGGCATGCTTCCGGAAGAAATCCGTCAGGCCATTGCCAACGGCATTCCGTTTCCAAAGCTTCTTGGCGATCCAGCCCAGTATGCGCATTTGGTAGAGCACATGGTACAAAACAGCTACATGAACGGCGAGACCGTGCGCTTGGATGGCGCGCTTCGTCTGGCACCCAAGTGATCTAAAACAAAATAGTTTGATTAAAAGAGCGCCTCATGGGCGCTCTTTTTTTGCCTATTCGCTGACCATTTAAAGTACACCTCGCATCATCTTCCAAAGCCCTACCCCTGGAAAATACAGGCTCAGGATAGATGGTGATTCGGTGATGGTCTTAATCAGGGAAACTAAAGTTGGCTTTGCCTCAGCTTCACGGGCAACAACAGAATCCAAAATCGCCTGGGCCTGATGTGCAAAACCTGATTTGGCAATCTGCATTTCTGGATACTCACGATTATGATGTTCCGTTTCCCAAAAAAGAAGTGGCCAGAATACAGGAAAGAAAAGATGAAGCTCCTTGATATTCTCAAGCATCGCTTTGGCAAGCTCTTCCACATCAAACGGTTTTTCACCATAAGAGGCCACAGCTTCGTCCAATTCAGCCTGCATAGCCTCATGAATTTTGTCGCGAATATCTCGAACCTCACGTTCCGATACTTCACCGAGCGCCCTATCACCGACCATTTCGTAAGGCTTAAACTTTTGCCCTCGTACGAACGTTAATTTTGCCGGAAACGCAAACCAAGTCATCCAAGGCTGAGCCACAACAAATCCAAGGCTAGGCCCTACTGGTACAAAGGGTACGCCCAGCTTTTGGGCCAAAGCGTTGATGGTGTCGAAACTGTAGCTCAGTGGGTTGATGTACTCACCGCCCACTGTTGCCACCAACACAATGTCAGCTTTATGTTCAATGCTCATCCGAACCATAGATGTAGAGATGCGCTGCACTTCATATCGGCGGTTAAATCCTTTACCTATACCGCCAATTCCCTCGGGATAAATCAAAAGATTCACACCATCGTCGTCCATACTCTCGCGAAAGTTTTCCATGGTGGCATCAATGGCTCCCTGACGGCGCCAAAAATCTTTCACCATAAACGGACTCATGGCCCGATGCTTCGACAATAAGGGTGAAGCAATGGGTCGCATGGCATCTTTAAGCTGATAACCACTTTGCTCAAACACACCCGCGGCTAAAGCCATACCATCCCAAGGAAATGCCATCCCTGAATGATTGCTAGCGTAGATAACCGGCGCACCGGCTCGGCTGCCGCGAATCGTTTTTTCAAATCCAATAAAACGAGACCGAAAATAACTTTTATTAAGCCTTTTCATAATCCGGCTGGTCACACGAAACGCGTAGGCCGGATCCATCGATTCCTCGGTGGCTTTTTGCTTAAATCCTGCATCTGGTCTTTTACGAGCTACCTGCATCATCTCACCCACTCCTTACTTAAGCCGCCAACCGAGCCGCATTGCTTTGAGCGCGAAGTTCAAATCGTTCCATATCGACATAATGCTCTAGGGCAGCTTTAAATCTTTTTGGAGCCATTGAGGCCGCAATCAACCCACTGTCATTTTCAATGCAGTGAATCGCTGCATCCCAAACACGCTCACGCCGCGCGACCTCGGTTGCGTCTCGAACCTGACCAAAATTCTGCACATAATTGTTGTGTCGGCAAAGCATGCGAAAAGCCAACTCGGTATCTGGGCGGTCTTCGCTGAGCCCCAACACAACATGGTCATTCCCCACTTCATGAATAGGTTGTCCCCACTCACTGTACCCTCCAAAAATAGTCCCTAATTTATAAAGAGCGTTGGATAGCTTATCTTGATTACAGAGCTGCAGAAGCTTTGTCATAATTGGGAGTGTCAGATTACGGTGCATCGTTGGCTCTGCAAGGCGAACATTAACGCCAATCTCTTCAGCACAGATATCGCGCATATCACGTGACGTAATATAGTTATCTGTAGCTAAGTGAACGCGGGTGCCAATGGCCTGAGGGCGACTCAGAGCTGCCACGATGCCTGCGGCGACCCGATCCACCGGCACCAAATTCAGCTTGGCCCGAGGGTCACCCGGAAAGATACACGCCAGTTGCGCAATGCCCCAACCCAGTACGCGATCTTCAAGGCTACCGCCTTCACCGCTCAATGCCTGATGGGCTCGGCCAAAAGCATTAACCGGAGCGTTCACAACTTTAAGGTCTCCGTAATTCCTACCCGTCTTAGAATCGCCAATCACAATCGAGGGACAAAGCTGAACAACCCTTAAACCAGCCTGATACATAAAGCGCTCGGTCTCAATAGAAGCCATCGCTTTGGTTAGTTCATAATGGTTGTTGTAAAAATTATTCGGAAAATGAAGTTCATCTTCTCTGGCCACAGTATCCTGCTGACGGCCATGAATATAGGAAGTCTCGATGCTTAAGTGGCTAACAAACGCAGAGTTCTCAGACTCTTGAAGTAAAAGTGAGAATGACAGCGCGTTACGACTGCCAAGGACATTGGCCTTAAAGGAATCCTCGTAGGATGCGTCAAATGAGACACTGGCTGCACAATGAATCACGTGAGTGATGGTGCTGCGTAGTACATCAAACTGATTTGCTTCAATTCCGAAAAGCGGCTTTTCAATATCACCCGCGATAAAGCGAAAGCGACTTCGCTCTTGAGCATCGATAATACCCAAATCATCAAGAAGCTTAGCACCACGTTCACTTGGACTGATAACCGCTACAATATCCTTCGTTTTCCGGTCACGAATAACCTTTGGACGAATCACAACAGCTATCTCTTGAATCGATGGGTCTTTTGCCACTTGTGTGATGATTTCCTGACCAAGAAAACCTGTGCCACCCGTTAGCAAAATGCGAATACCATCATTGAACTGAACTTCGCTTAATTTCGCTGCTCCCGCCGCTTGAAGCTTTTCAACAATCCCTGCATGAAGGTCTTGCTCCATTTGCACTTGCTTGAACTCAAACCTGTAGTCGCGGTCTTTAAGGCCCCACATGGTCATGGCCATTTTCTGAGGCGAACTAAAGGGAATAACGCTTGCCATGGTATCGCTTGAACGGTGACCCAAACGCCGGGTCTGCTTCATGACCTTTTTTACCCAACTCTCATCGCCCGTAAAGTCAACCAGCTGACTCATGGCCATCCGTGCGGTCACATCCGCAGGGTGATAGTCGCGATGCGCACTCACAAGAAGTTG
>CAZZDT010000336.1:0-5042 GCA_964652435.1 uncultured Bdellovibrionales bacterium | reverse complement strand
GCAAATGGCTGATTGTTTTTTCCGATGTGACGGCACTTCATGCTTTGTGGGCTCGAGCCGGCGTGCAGTCCATCCACGGGGCAAATATCACGACGCTTGCAGATTGGGGCCCAGATGCCCGCTCAGAACTCTATGGGCTCTTGAAAGAAGGACCTGCCCAAGCATTCCCGGGAAAAGTCGTTTCTGGCAGTGGCCAAGCAAGGGGTAGAGTGCTCGGAGGCAATTTGGCGGTACTGACCGCAATGATAGGAACTGGCCAACTACCTGACTTCCGTGACGCTATTGTGCTCTTGGAGGATATTGGAGAACGCCCCTACAAGCTGGACCGCATGTTGACGCAGCATCGCCAGGCGAAGACTTTGGAGGGGGCATCGGCGATTGTCTTGGGGCAACTTACGGGCTGTGACCCAAGAGAGGGAGCGGACTTTACGACTTTGGATGTTGTCGGTGAGAATCTGGCCCATCTTGGTGTTCCGGTTTTATCGGGTGTGGCTTTGGGTCATGAGGGCAGCTCGCGAGCCGTAACCTTTGGGCTGTCAGGAAGCGTCGATACCGCTGATGCAACCTTTACGATAGATCGTTTGGCCGCAGAGGAGCCCTCCACATGAGTGCGATGGACTCTGAATTACCGAATGTTTCGGTGGCGGATGTAGACCGCTCTGTACAGACCGCTATCCACGAGAAGCTGTTTTCTGCCGCTGCGTGTATGGCCTCGGTTCATGGAGAGGTCTTTCATCGTAAAGTTTATGGCTGTCTTGAAACGCCGCCTCCTATGAAAAAGGTTCAAGAAGGCGTGCTCTTCGATTTGGCATCCCTGAGCAAACCATTGGGTGTTGGATTGGCGGCGCTGTGGTTGGCGGGCCGGGGCAGGATTGACCTACAGGCTCCTATTGGGCGTGTTCTCAAGGAGTTTGATGGGCCCAAATTTAATGGCATCACGATTGATATGTTGCTTGACCATACCAGTGGCTGGCCGGCTGATGTCTCGTTTTGGGAATGCACGAAAGACGCGGGAGATAAGCAGGCGGCGATGCGCGAACATATAGTCTCGTTAGACATGTTGGCAGAGCCGGGTAAGCAGACGCTGTATTCTGATGTTGGGTTTATTGTTCTTGGATGGATTGTAGAGAGCATTGTCGGTAAGCCTTTAGATGTTTTTATGGAACGCGAGATATACAAACCGCTTGGCCTATCCCAAGATTTGTTTTTTATTCGGCACGATGATTTTCAAACTGCGCGTAAACTGGGACGCCGACAAATTGTAGCAACCGAGGACTGTCCTGTTCGCAATAAGCGTATCATTGGTGAAGTACACGACCCGAAGGCTTGGCTTTTAGGAGGCGTGGCGGGGCATGCTGGGCTTTTTGGAACGGTCGAGGCGACTTGGCGTTTGGTGGAAATGTTGCGGCTTTGTTACCGAGGTGACGAACAATTTTTTCACCCTGGCACGGTCCGGAAATTTTTTACCCGCTCGGGGCGTTTGAAAAACACCACGCGAACACTTGCGTGGGATACGCCTTCGGCTAAAGGGACTTTGGCGGGGGACCGTGCATCGCGCAATACTGTTGGTCATCTAGGGTTTACCGGCACCTCTGTTTGGCTGGACCTCTCATTGGAAGCAACAACAGTGGTCTTGTCCAATGTGGTTCATCCCAGTCCTGATGAGAAAAAGCCAAGGATGCAAAAGTTCAGGAGACGGGTTCAAGATTGTTTCTGGATGGAAGCTGAACTTCTGATGAGTAAAAACGAAGCAGGCAAGGGCTCCAAAGCCTTTTAACAGGAGACAAGTAAAGTGTCTGAATCTGAAATTCGAAATGTGTACTTTATGGGAATCTGTGGGACCGGGATGGGTTCTCTAGCTGGTTTGGTACAGGCCCAGGGATATCATGTGACCGGAAGCGACGAACATGTCTATCCGCCGATGAGCACCCGACTGGCGGACTGGGGAATTCCGGTACTAGAGGGTTACAAAGCGGAGCACCTCGATTCAAAACCTGATCTGGTTGTAGTAGGCAATGTTATTCGAAAGACAAACCCAGAAGCCGTAGCCATGCGCGAGATGGGGTTGGCTCATATCTCTATGCCTGAGGCCATCGCGCGGTTTGGTATTGGCGATAAACATTCGATTGTTGTCGCGGGCACCCATGGAAAAACCACAACTTCATCCCTGATTGCTCATCTTCTGATGGACGCGCAATTGGACCCTTCTTATCTCGTGGGTGGAGCATTGGTTGGTTATCGAGAATCCTTCAGAAGTGGCGATGGTGATTTTTTTGCCATCGAAGGAGATGAATACGATACGGCCTATTTCGATAAGGGACCGAAGTTTAGACACTACAAACCAAAGACAGCAATCGTTTCAAGTTTGGAGTTCGACCACGCCGATATCTTTGATTCCGTTGAAGATGTTGAGGCTGCTTTTGAAAAGCTTATCTCAATTGTTCCAGAAGACGGCCACTTGATTGCTTGGGCAGGGGCGACCCGTGCGGTGCGATTGATTCAGGAGTCGGGCAAAGCTTCAAAGGTGACTCTTTTTGATACAGAAGAGAGAGAGGGCGCTCGGCTCTGGATGAAGCGATACGAAACAACCCCGGATGGTTTGGTCTTTGAGGCGGTTCGAGATGGTGTTTCCTTAGGTGAGATGACAGTTCCCATGTGGGGCGAATTCAGTGCACGGAATGTTTTGGCTGCCATCGCTGCTACGGAATCGGCTGATCTCAGCCCAGAGGCGCTGCGTAAAGGATTGGCCTCATTCAAAGGCGTCAAACGGCGGATGGAGGTGATTGCGAACACCGATGACTTTACGGTTGTCGATGATTTCGGCCATCATCCAACGGCGGTCACACTGACCTTGGCGGCAGCGCGCAAGCGATGGCCTGGGCGGCGCATTACGGCGGTCTTTGAACCTCGGTCTGCGACCAGTCGCCGGAATATATTTCAAGATGCATTCATCGAAGCCTTTTCTGGAGCGGATCATGTGGTGATTGGTACCCATGCTAGGCTTGAAGAAATTGAGGAGTCTAAGCGTTTCAGTCCTGAACTTGTCGCTAGCACCCTGCGCGAGCGTGGCATCGAGGCTCAGGCTCCTGGTGATGTGGATGGTATCCTCAGTTATTTTTCGACCGCTTATCGCAAAGGTGATGTTGTTATCATTTTCTCAAATGGAGATTTCGGTGGCCTGCACGGCAAGCTGGTTCAAGCCTTGGGAGAGGCGTCGTGACAGCGCATAGAAACTTGGTGGATGATTGCAGCCACATGGCCAAGGCTGCTGGAGACATCATTCGTAAGGCTTATGACCAGATTTCGACCGTAAGCCAAAAAGGAGCAATCGATTTAGTCACCGATACGGACCATGCGGCTGAGAAGTCCATTCTTGATTATCTTTCTCAGCACTATTCTGATTGTCCGGTGCTGGCCGAAGAAAGTGGCACCCGAGACGGCGCTGGCAGCGTACGTTGGATTGTTGATCCGCTTGACGGTACCGTAAACTTTGCCCACCGAATTCCACACTTTTGTGTGTTGGTAGCGGCTCAAGTTCAAGAGAAAGAGGGGAATTGGGTGACGGTTGCTGGCTCAACATATGAGCCTATGCGTGACGAAATGTTTCTGTGCGAAAAGGGAGAGGGAGCCAGTCTAAATGGACAGCCCATTGAAGTGACCGCGAAAACGGAGCTGATAGAATCGCTCTTAACGACGGGTTTCGGTTACGAACGGCTATTCAAGGCTCAAGACAACCACGCAGAGTTTTGCAGAATGAATCTCTTAACCCGGGGGGTTCGGCGCTTGGGATCTGCTGGGCTTGATCTCGCCTACGTGGCGGCGGGGCGATTCGATGGATTTTGGGAATATGCGCTGAATCCTTGGGATCAGGCTCCAGGGCTTTTGCTGGTACGCGAAGCGGGTGGTTATGTGACACAACTTGATGGAGAGAGCGCTGGAATCTATGCGAGCAGCGTCGTCGCCGCTGGTGCGGGACTTCATGCGAAAATGCTACAGGCTCTTGAGACTTCAGTTAAGCATTCGGTTAATTCTAGGGATGGATTAGAGCCGTTTTTACCACCGGATTTGTCGAGCCGATTGAGCAGGGATGGGCTTAGCTAAGCCTTTGATTATAAAGGGCTTAGTTGTTTTCTGACGGCCGAGTTGGAGATTAGCTCAGGCCTCTATTTGCTTCGCATTCCATAAAGTGGGAACATTTCGAAGCAGGATAGGATGTCTCCGTAGAGCGGGGAATTCTTCTAAGGTCACTGGAGGGATGACATGTCTCGGAAAAAGGTGTTGATCGTCGATGACGCACCATTGATGCGCATGGTCATTATGAACATGCTTAAGGGTGATCCTAAACTCGAGGTTGTTGGTAAAGCGAAGAATGGGGCGGAGGCGTTAAAGATGCTGCCTTCACACAGTCCCGACTTAGTTCTTCTCGATATCGAAATGCCTTTGATGGACGGCCTAACTTTTCTTCGTCACGCCCGTGCGAATTTTCCGGGAAAGATTCTGGTTCTTTCGGCGGTGACTGGTCTTGGCTCAGCCAAAGCGGTTGAAGCGACCAAGCTTGGTGCAGATGGCATCATTACCAAACCATCAGGAAACGTTTCGTTGGATTTGGAAGCAAAGCGGGGCAGTGAGTTAACCCGCAAGATTTATGAAATCCTCGATTTGGGTTCGCCCGTTTAAGGTGCGCTGACCTACCGCTTCGTAGTGGGTCGTCTCAGTTTCACTGTCTTTTTTCCACCCAGCTTTGCTGCGCGCCGGTTGGTATCTGCAAGGCGTTCTGCCAATTTCTGAGCGATGGTGATCATCAATTGAGGTCTGGCTCGGACCAATGCTTCAAAGTCTTCGGTGGTTGTTTTCTGAACAAAGCAGAGTGTCTTTGCTTTGACCGTTGCCGTCCGTGTTGTTCCCGTGAGGAAGCTAGACTCTCCAAAGATTTCGTCTTTGTTGATATACCCAACACCTGTGCCATCCACACTGGCCACAGCTTGACCGCCCAGCAATTCGTATATGGCGTCTGATTCATCACCGGCTTGGATGATGGTTTC
>CAZZDT010000335.1:0-5045 GCA_964652435.1 uncultured Bdellovibrionales bacterium | reverse complement strand
CCATGCTCAAAAAAAAGAGACGCATAAAACTGGTGAGTCTGCTCCTTGTAATTGGGCTCCTTATTGTAACTGGGTGCCTTGTCAGCGTTGGCGACGTGACCGGTGCCAGGGCTACCGGTGAACGTCTAAAAAAAATGCAAGCTTCCCCCCAATGGAATCAAGACAAGGAAACCTTTGATAATAACCTTGAGCGTATCGACGGGTCCTGGCTTGAAATGACAAGTAAATTCTTCTTTGGTGGGTCGAGCCACCGAGAACCAAAAAATCATTCCCAAATCGAGATGGGAAAACATCCTGACTTTACGAAGTCACCAGAATCTGGGCTACGTATTACCTGGATGGGTCATTCATCTTTTCTGGTGGAACTCGACGGAACCCGCACCTTGGTGGATCCCATTTGGTCCGAGCGCGCATCGCCGTTTACCTGGGCTGGACCCAAACGATTTTTCGATCCCCCAATGACGTTAGCCCAGCTCCCCGCTCTGGATGCAGTCATTATTTCACATGACCATTACGACCATCTCGATCGAGATACAGTTGTAGCGTTGGCCCAATTCAATGTTCAATGGTTGGTCCCAATGGGCGTCGGTGCCCATCTAGAACACTGGGGAGTTGCCCCTGAATTCATTCTAGAATTGGACTGGTGGGAAAATCGCAGAATAGGAAGCATCACCATTACTGCAACGCCATCCCGGCACTTTTCAGGGCGAGCTCTCACCATGAGCGATCAGAATGCTACACTTTGGGCTGGCTGGGCGTGGAAAGGCCCTCAACACAGCGTATTTTACAGTGGCGATACGGCACTTCATTATCAATTCGAAGAGATTGGTCAGCGGCTCGGCCCTTTCGATGTGACTCTGATGGAGGTTGGTGCGTACAATCAGCTCTGGGCCGACGTCCATCTTGGACCGGAGCAAGCCGTTCTGGCTCATCAGCTCGTTCAAGGCAGGGTCATGATTCCCGTACATTGGGGTCTCTTCGACCTTGCACTGCATGGCTGGACTGAACCGGCCGAGCGTGTGGCAGCTGCAGCTAAGCATATGGGAGTGGAACTGGCGATATTACGCCCAGGTGCAAGCTTTGATATCAGCCAATCGGCCTACATAGATAAGTGGTGGCCTGACCTGCCCTGGAAAAGCGTCAGTGAAGAGCCAGCATGGTCGTCCCACATAGAAAAGCTGCTAGAGCCGTTTCGAAAAAGCGCTCAGTAGAGTCTCTGACAGGCCTACCCTACACTCTCCTAAAGTGAGACACTGCAGACACCCCACTCGGTATAGGTAAGAGTGCCCGCAGCGTTATCGGAAGAACTTACGCGAGAGCAACTGGTCCGTGGTCGTCGCAGTGCCCATCGTGAGGATGGTGTAAATGTCCGTCTACGAGGTAACAAATGTGGTCGCCATGAGGAACCGCTTCGTGACCACAACCTGGACCATGTACGTGGTCGGCATCGTGCCCATTGCACTGATGATCTGGTGTGCAAGCTGCTGGATTGGTCTCTGAAATTTCAATGGTGTGCTCATCTACGTGGTCACCGTGAGGATGATGAAGATGTCCGTCATGAAGGTAGTCCACGTGGTCACCATGCTTGATAGCGGTGTGGCCACAATCGGGTCCATGAACGTGGTCGTGATTTGGGTGCTTGTTACAATCCTGGCTCATCTGAGTCTCCTATTTTACTGCTTGAGCCACCGTCGAATCACTCACCGGTGGCCTCACTCTACATTTAACACATTTCATTAATTGTGCAAGTGTTTAAGAAAGAAAGAAAGCAAGAAGGTCTGACTCAACTTAAACGAACAATTACAGGAACTTAATCAGGAAGATGTTCAATTTTCCCGCTGGCTTCTATTGCTGAATTTTAGCTAAATCGGGCAATTTGGGGCCCAAACCGGCCGAATCGAAGCAGCTCGATTAGGCGTAACCTTGCGATGCTTGCTGGGTCCTGGCCATGACTTGCTCGGTGCGAACTGCCTCCACCAGTCGTGCAGCCGCCCTTCGCGCTCCCGCAATGTTGCGAGACACCGGTCCCAGCTCCAACTCCGCGAGCGGCCCGGAAACATAAACATTCGAGTGCCAGCGCAATCCCGTATCCACCACCGGATAGCCACAACCCGCGCACGGCAACGAAGCTGATTGAATCAATCCATCCACCAACGAACCGCCCGGCCGCTTTGAACAAAAGCCCGTGGCCAATAAAACTCGGTCTACCTCTAAAGGCCCTTCTGACTTAAGCCTCAGGGTCAGCGCCTCAGACTCAATATCCAGAGCTTCAACCGCATCCTCATGCCACCGCAGTTGTTCATTCGTCATCGCACGACCAAGTGCAAGGCGGACCTTTGGAGTCATCGAGCCTCGATTACGGGCATCGCTGATCAATTTTCGACGCCGGTCAAAATCCAGTTCTTGTTGAAAGTCACGCATAAGCCGTGGTCCTAACCAACCTGGATCACTGTCAAACATATGCTCTCGAATGGCATGCCGTGAAATCAAATGAACTTGATGGCCTTCGTTAAAAAGACGAAGCCCAACCTGAGCCGACGAAATTCCGCCGCCAACAACTGCAACCGTTTCAGGTTCCGTTGGCCACCCATCAAAACCTTTCTCAAAAACATGAGCAACAGTTTTTTGATTTCTGGGTGCCCATTCCGGCCAATAGGGTTGGTCGCTGGCCCCAATGGCCAAAACGAGATTTCGAGTCTTGATTTCTCCGCCGCCAGCCAACTCTACAGTGACCGAATCACAGTCCACTTTAGAGTTCTCAGCACGTTCTTGGATATGAAGTTCATCCAAGCCAAAATGATCAATTACTTTGTCACAATGTGAGTTGAACAGAGACAAAGCCGGCCGTTGGTATTTCCCAACCAGAAGACCACGCTTACGTCTCTTTGCTCTCCCCGCAAAATGCTGGAGAGACCAAGGATCTAAATCTAAGTGATGAACAGAAGGTGAGCGAAGATGGGTCATGCCCGTGGTGGCAGTACAGGTTTTCCACCGGTCCAAGAGACGAGGACCTGGATCAACAATACGAAGCTTATCCCGCGCAATCCCCAATTCGCCAAGCAAGCTCGACGCAATGTGGACCCCGTGAATCCCGCCTCCAACAATTAACCAATCAAGATTCAATCGCAGCACTCAGTGTTACACTTTCGCAGAGCCCGAATGTTGAGAAGATGCCCAAGGAAAAGAAATAAGCCCGCCAAAACACCGACCATCGCACCAAAGAGATGCCCGGCATCGTCATGCTCTTCCCCGTCCTCATGACCTTCTTCGTGCCCGTCTTCTTTGTGCTCACCCTTCTCTTCTTGCGCATGCTTTGCACCTTCATCAGCGTGAGCAGCTGACTCCTCTACCTTTGCGTGATGAGCGTCTTCCTCGTGGCCATGATGGTCGGAACCCATCTCAAGCCCCCGGGAAGCCAAGAGACCAACGATACCAATCAATAAAAATGCCGCCACTTGACCAGAACGGTGCTGGCGCCAACCCAAAAATAAAGCTCCAACTCCGAATGCTATTGCTATCAGCGTCAAAACCCACTCGGCCTCATGACCAACCAAGAAACCCAATCCAAGAGCACCGAGTGCCGCCGGTAACAATGCGCAAAGAGCACAATGAACCGCACATAGACTGCTTGCTACAGCTCCAAATCGGTCTACTTTTTCGTTCATGCCATTATCTCCATCCAAAACTGCTCTACTAACGCTCTAAGCAAACTGCAGTTTAAAAGACGTGGCCGGTCATTAATGCAAACCACTTGCAAAAGCAAGGATATTGAAATACGAGCCAAGCTCTCACTACAGAAGGGCTCAGGAGTTATGACAGAAGAGGAAGGGCGGTCAATACTCAACAAGCATGGGCTCAGAATAACCGCACCCCGGTTGGCAGTTTTGAATGTGCTGGCTTCCGCAAAATCACCCATTTCGCACGCCAAAGTCTTTGATAAACTAAAAGAATCCCGTTGGGACCCGGCTACAATCTATCGAAATCTGGTCAAGCTGTGTGATTCTAACGTCGCCGTAGTAGTAAGCCGTGCAAACGGGGTTGCCCGATATTCTCTGGCAGCTGAACATGGGCAGCACCATCATCACCCTCACTTTATCTGCGATAAATGCGGGCAAGTGGCGTGTTTGGTATCGGAAATCGCAATCTCCCTGAAATCAGCCGGACGCTGGGCCAATGCCCTCCAAAATTCCACCGTCCAATTTCGAGGCAATTGCCCAGAGTGTACTGAAGTATCGGCCTCATCTTTATCATGAATAAAAAAACGTTACCTCGCATTCCCGTCAACATCATCGGTGGAACCCTCGGCGCGGGAAAAACCACCACCATCAATCATCTGCTCAAGAACAGACCCGAAGGGGAGCAATGGGCGGTCTTGGTGAACGAGTACGGTTTAATTGGCTTAGATGCAGCCTTGATGGAAGCGGAGCCCGAGTCCGGACAGCCTGCCGGTGTGCAAATTCGAGAAGTAGCTGGTGGGTGTATTTGTTGCAGTGCGGGGCTGATGTTTGAGGTCTCGCTTGTGTTATTGCTTCAAAGGCGCCCCGCTCGTTTACTCATCGAACCAACCGGACTCGCAGCGCTCTCCGGCATTCTTGATACACTCGACCGTCCCGGTATTCGAGAGGCAGTGGATATACAGTCCGTGATTTGCCTTCTGGACCCTCAACGTTTTCGACAAGACCTTGAGCGTGAAGAAGTTCAAGACCAGATAGAAGCGGCCGATATCATGCTTGCCAGCCGTCCGGACTTGGCATCACCTGAACAACTTGAAGCGTTTCAGGAATGGGCAGAATCTATTTTCCCGCCGAAACGGCATATCGGCCGAGTCGAGCAAGGACAAATCGGTCAAGAACTTCTAAGTCTTGTCTCGGCAAGAACCACCACCGTACGCCGTGCCGGACACGCTCATGGAACCGATCACAAGCATAACCATGAACACAGTCACGACCACGGCCACAACCATGACCATGGACACAGTCACGACCACGAACACAACCATGACCATGGACACAGTCACGACCACGAACACAACCATGACCATGGAC
>CAZZDT010000334.1:0-5048 GCA_964652435.1 uncultured Bdellovibrionales bacterium | reverse complement strand
TCAACCTTGGATGGCACCAGCTTCTTCGCCGGCTTTGGCGCGTCCAATCCAGGTAACCGCGTCGGGCCTTTGGGTGTGATTTTCGTCATCAATTCCCCCTACGCCTGATCAAATCACCACCTTAAACACCTAAGCAAGATATCCCGAGAATAGGTGGAAAATAATCGGCCAAATGTGGGGGTCGCACCTACATAAAGTTCCTTTTGATGATCGACTTGAACCCAAAACGGCATTTTATATTGCCTTTTTCACCCTGGCCGCCCCGTAGGTCGGTTGTTACGTTTCCGGAGAAATCGATGTCTTTGGTTCAGTGATTCACAGCCCTGAGCCAATATTCGCAAAAAAGGATGAAGCATGTTCAAGTCCATCGCTTGCCCGGCGAGGTGCGCCCTTCTCTGTATGTTCACGGTGTTTTTTTGTCTGACTGGATGCATGAACACAAGGACAGGAACGCCTAACGTACCTACGGAAGAGAACACCGAAGCGGTGGGTTGCCACAACTGCTTGGACAACCAGGACTGCGTGGATGATACCTGCATCTGCTCCGAGGGCTTCAACGACTGCGATGGGATCCTTATCAATGGCTGCGAGACCGCGGGCGATTGCCCCTGTACCTATGGCGAACAACGGCCTTGCTACTATGGCCCCCCGGGAACCGAAGGAATCGGCGCCTGCACGGGCGGTATAGAAACATGCAACGGCAACGACTGGGGGATTTGCGAGGGACAAACCTTACCCATTTACGAACTCTGTGAACCCGACGGCATCGACCAAGACTGTGACGGCATCAACGATGAAATCGAAGATATGGATGGCGACGGCTTCACCATGTGCGAAGGTGATTGCTGCGATGACACCAATCAACACTGTGCAGAGGACCCCGCTCTCGTGAATCCCGGCGCCTACGACGTTGCGGGAAACGAACTGGACGATGACTGCGATGGAATCATTGACAACGAACCCGCAACCGACTGCAGCGAATCCATGGTCTTGGATGTAGCTACCGGTGAAGACCTGATCAAAGCCATGGACCTTTGTCAGTTCACCGATGGTGACCCCGTCAAGTGGGGTGTTATCAGCAGCACAACGTCTACGATCTCAGGATCCGGTACACCATTGGCGATTCAGACCAGTGTATTGGAAGGTTTTTCCAACGGAACCTTACCGTCCCGCAAAAACAACACCCTCACCGTGCTTTCCTCAGGCGATGCCCGAGGCGTTGAAGATCCGGGATATACAGAAGACATCTCAGATGGCGTGTACGCAGAACAGACCGGTCCCACCGCTTACCTAGAGGCGCACAACAACGAACTGGTTACCGCAGAAGGATGCGCAGTCCCCAATGCCACCTTTTATGATACTGTTCGCGTCGCAGCTACGATTCGAGTGCCCACCAATGCGTTCGGCCTACAGTTCGAATTCCGGTTCTTCAGTTACGAATACCCACAATTCATTTGCACGGAGTTCAATGATTTCTTTCTCGCTCTTCTCACGAGCGAGCATACCGAGATCCCTGAGGACAAGAACATCTCATTTGACGCCGCAGGCAATCCTGTTTCGGTCAACAACGCATTCTTCACGACATGTGAGCCAATGAACTGCGGCAACCCCGGCGAAGTTTACGATGCGTATTACGGTGAAGCAGACCCCGATGGCTGCCCGGGAACCCTTACCTGCAATGAGGAGACAGATCTGTGTGAGAGCCTCTTAGGAGCATGTCCCGACGGTCCCGATGAGCTACTCACCTTTTCACCGAGAACTGACAACTCGGGCGCCACAAGCTGGCTATCAACCTCCGCGCCCGTGGTCCCCGGCGAAGAGATAACCCTTGAATTCCTAATATGGGATACCGGCGACTCGTCGATGGACTCACTCGTTCTCATCGATAACTTTCAATGGTTACTGGAACCAACCGAGCTGGCCACGAAGAATTAATTTGCACTGAATTCCCCCATGAATTCAGCGGTGCTGCCCCTTGTTGCCGCCGGGGCAGCACCAAATTGGCAAATCTCAGGACGATTTCCCACTCAAACCTAAAACTCCCAGGTGTAAATGGACACCAAAACGAGGATAAGTCCCCGATTGTTCGAATGTTTTCCTATACATTGAGCCCTGTCCCGCCCACTTCGGATGATTTTACAAAATCAAAAGCATTTCGACTGGTAAACCGGGATTCAGAACTTTATGATACGGGTTCTAAAAACAATATGAGCGGGAATCTCACAACGGTAAAATCCCGCCTTCAACTGTGGGAACAGGCATGCGTACAAATATCTCTCTAACCTTGGCTATATGTTTTTCTGCCCTATTTCTCATGGGCGCCGAATGGGAACTGATTACCGAAGAAGACGGCATCAAAGTCATGCAAAAAGAGGTAGAGGGTCGCTCTCTTCCCGTTTTCAAAGGTGAAGGCAACGTTAACGAAAACCTCTATGAGATATTGGGCGTCCTTCGCGACATCAATAAAGGCAAAGAGTGGATGCACTCATGCAAAGAGTCCAAGCTCATTAAAGCCATTGGCGATAGAAAGTTCATCGTCTACAACGTGACCGATGCGCCCTGGCCCGTAAGCGACCGTGATGTACTCGTCGAAAGTGAAGCCACATACGATAAGGCCAGCAAAACTGTGACCATCATTATGAAGTCTATCGAAAGCTCCGAGGTTCCCGAGGTAAATGGACTCGTCAGAATGCCACGCCTCTTCGGAAAGTTTACGCTTAAGTCCGTCAAAGATGATGTCACATTCGTGACCTACGAAATTGATGCAGATCCAGGTGGCATGCTTCCACACTGGCTCGTTCGAATGGCCAGCAAAGATATTCCGTACATCACCCTAACCAATCTCAGAGATCGGGTTAAGGTTATGGCAGCAAACGGTACCTATAAAGAAGCGGTAAAGCTTTACCGCGAAATGGGCGACAACTGGAACTAACAATTACTTCCAGTTGATTTCATAATCCAAGCTGTGACCGATTTTCTCGGAGAACTGACGCACGGATTTCGCCGCCAATTTGCGCTTCACAATAGGTGGAATCAAGGCCGAAAATTTTCCACCCAGTGTTCGTTCTTCGCCGATAGGGTCAGCGCTGCCACTGTTTAGATTAAAGTGTACCTTCGCTTGACGTTTACCCGCGCGCTCCAAGAAATCATAAACATCCTGAAAGAACTGAATCAAAGGGTCCGCCCGGTGAGACACCCAGTTGGCTGCCGGAAGAAAATCAACAAAGTGAATCATCTGAAAGTTCAAAGCAATCCATAGGTCTTCCGCCGAAATCGTCATCTTCTCGTTGTCGATAACTCGGTGAAAGGTAATGGACTCAATTTCTGATAAACGAGAGACATTGGCATTCAGGAACTTGAGTAAACTTAAATCGTAGATGAGTCGGAAAATCGATGGAAAAGCTTCAATATGACGCGCTTCAAAATCCGTTAGCAACTCACGCAGCATAGGAATCTTATGCGCTTCCATCGCGAAAGTATTGGTTGCGGTTCCCAAAATAGAATGGAGAAACAAAATATTTGGGGAGTACTCAGGATAGTGACGTGCGGAGTATTCGTGGCAGAAGAGCAGGTGCTCTAAAAAACTGCCGTCGGCGTGTTCCATATCGAAGTCACATTCGGACATAATGAAATGAATCAACTTGGGGTCGATTGCCGGAACTTCGAAATCGCTCATCTCGTCTCGGTAAGCCTCTTCGATTTGGCCAGCAGCACGGTCATCCCAATAGACCACATTTGCGATTTTCGCTTCCATCACAATTCGTGGCAGTTTCCCCTCAAGAGTCGAGAAGATGGTGCGGTCCATATCAAAATTATCCATAGGTACCACACGAACGTTGCCAGAGTGGTCTGTTGCTTTTCCCCAAGCAATGGCAGCTTTACGCTGCAAGCTATGCGGCGGTGTGTCCTCCCACAGTGACATATCCACGTTTTCTGCAACCTCAGCTTTAGCTGCTTTTCCCATGGTGAGCTCCTTCAATCATCGGTCCTATGAATACGCCGAAATGACATACGTTCGACTCCATAGCCTTACACTCCAGATCACGCGCAGACAAGCAAATTCCCCCTCCCTCTCTGGTCTCGTAAATCCAACCAATACAGGACCTTAGCTGAAAATCGCCGCACACCGTTGAAATTGGAGCAAGTTTAGCGCACCATCCAGTCAGTCGCCTTCCGCCCCCACAGAATCACTTACGTTTTTATTACAAACCTCGATCTTGAAACCGCCGATATTCTAAAAGGTTAAGGCCCAGCGGCAGCACGTCCAGCCAACCTGCCTGTGATAAATTTTCTTAGAATGGGACCTTGTCGAAGGCTGCTCAATAGCAAAGCCTGCCATGCCTCTTGCCAAGGGGAGCTGTCTCCATTATCCCATTTGTACACTGAGGGACTCGCAGCAAACGCTGCATTATGATTCATGGGGATATCGATATGAAATACCTTAAGCCACTGGCGTTTATTGCCGCCTCTTTTCTTATCATTGCCATAGCAGCCTGCGCCGAGAGCGAACCCGGAACAGAACAAGACATGGCTGATGCTACCGATGCTTCAGACGCCACTGACACAACAGAACCAACGGATGCCAGTGATGATGCATCCGATGCGTCCGATGAAACTGACACGTCGGACCCTTCTGACTCAGGCGACCCTACTGAGACCGACCCCGTCGAAGAAACATCTGGCGGCCTCGATTGCTCCGTGGATGATACCGTTTGTGAAGCGCCATTTGAGTGCATGGAAGGACTTTGCCGAATTCCAATTACCAGTCTGGCGGAAACAGAAGTAGAATTTACCTTTGCGCAGCCCGAGGAACTAGACGAGATATTCTCGCTCTTTAAAACCTTTGCGGCAGGCCTCAAGTTTTTCGCTCTGGAAACAGCCACGGCGACCGCAATACCTGGACGGTACAGCGGCATTTACGGAGCAGCGGACATCATCTCCGAAAGCCCGCTTACAATCAGTTGGCAACATCCAGAAGAACCCGAATATGTATTCTTCGTCCCACATACGCCGGACAACGACGATGGAAGAGGATGGGTCACCGAAGA
>CAZZDT010000333.1:0-5062 GCA_964652435.1 uncultured Bdellovibrionales bacterium | reverse complement strand
GAGCCTTCGCCCGCTCTAGAAACTGCACCCGGCCTTCGGGCTCTACCGCCACCAAAAGCCCGCCACTGGTTTGGGGATCACACAAAACAGCCTTCCACGTGTCATTCAATTCAGACACTTTATGCCCATAACTTTCAAAATTCCGCGTGGTGCCACCTGGCATCGTCCCTAAATCTAAATAACGCTCCAATCCAGGAAGCTTTGGAACCTTGGAGTACTCAATGGATGCTTTCACCCCGCTGCCCTCGCAGAGTTCGCTTAGGTGGCCCAGTAAGCCAAAGCCTGTCACATCCGTTACACTTTTGACTGCCTCTAAATCAGAGAGTTCAGCACCGAAATCGTTCAAAGCCAGCATGGAAGCTCGAACCGTTGCAAAGTCCTCATCGAGAAGTTTACCCCGCTTTTGGGCCGTCGTGAACAATCCCACACCCAATGCCTTCGTCAGGTAAAGTTCACAGCCCGGAGTTGCTCCATCATTGCGCTTTAGATTTTTCTTAAGCACGGTTCCCGTGACAGCCAACCCAAAAATTGGTTCAGGAGCATCAATGGAGTGACCACCGGCAACACTGATTCCCGCCCTTGAGCAAGCTTCGCGAGCCCCTTCCATGACCCGAGAGGCGATGGATGTATCCAACTTGTTCACCGGCCAGCCCAAGATTGCGATGGCCATAATCGGTTTGCCACCCATTGCGTAAATATCACTGATAGCATTGACCGAAGCGATTCCACCAAAGTCTTCTGGGTTATCAACAATCGGCATGAAAAAATCTGTGGTGCTGATAATCAATCGTTCATCATCAAGTGCATACACTGCTGCATCATCGCGGGTGTCGTTACCCACCAAGAGCCGCGGATCGACCGCGTATTCTTTGTCGCTCTCAAGAATCTGAGTCAGAACAGCCGGCGAGATTTTGCAGCCGCAACCTGCCCCATGTGAATACTCAGTTAGCTTTACGTCATTTGCCATGATTGCACCCTCAAATTGAAGTTTGAGGGAGATTACCAGTTCGCCATCCGACTGCAACCCTGGGCAGGAAAAGAAGCGTTAATTGGCTTCCTGGCTCATGTAGAGAATGCCCAAGCACATTTCATCGTAGGTACCATCACCCCAACCCAGGTCCCGAGGTGGTTCGCCCGTAGGCTGATTGCTCTCTGTGTTGTCCCAGGTGCATGTGATCCGGAGCTTATCCCCGGGATGGAATAGGACAGGCTCTTTAAGGCGGTAAGCCAGCTGCCAGTTGAAATCCCACTCGTTAATTCCCAACAAGCACTCTTCTTCACCAGAGCTGCGGATGATTTCGATGGAGCCTGAAACCCCCATTTGGTGCATATGAAAATTAACCTCATGAATGGTCAATGTCTCGTTACGCCTTAACTGACCACCCGAATAAACATGCACCCATTGCGAAAAAGGCATCTGAAAAGAATGTGTTGTCACCTCACCAGCCGGGATGGTCATGGTTCCAGCAGAGACCCATTCATAATTCGTAAACGGCGTCAAAGCCGCAATACGAGGCAATTCAGGCTCCACCTGAAAGACCATACGGCTCTTGTCCGGTGCCGGATCTGACATCACCACATTGTAGTGAGCTTGTAGAATAATCGCGGAGCCAGGCTCGACCTTGATACCCGTTTGTGGTGGAAAATCGCCGCCGCTGGCTCCCGGTGCCCAAGCACTGATCCAAGGGAGATACTGCCCTTGAATCCTTGCAGGTCCGTAGCATGGATAGCCGGGCTCAGGGTCAGCGGCATCGAGCGCAAGCGCCGCATCAACGCTGCCTGGAGGAACCACGTAAGAAATCACGTGGTGAACGATAGCCTGATTACCAGGCAAGGTTACAAAGCCCGTCACATTCGACGGCTCAGTTTCAGGCCATGGAACAACAAAGCATCGATAATCATCAGGCGACGCAGTCGGCGTGTAAGCCACCGGCATTTCAACTTCTAAATCCACCCGGGACATTTCGGTCCAACTGTCAGCGGTCACAACCGCTTCCTTAGAAAGAGCTGGGTCACCCTCTGGTCCACCGTTCTCCGCCCATTCGCGAATGGTATCTATTTGAGAATCCGTAAGCGACCAATCACCCACATAGTGAGGTCCACATGAGTCGTCCGCCAACCATGGCGGCATCGTACGGTTGGTGACCGAAACGGAGATGGCATCCCGCAAAGCGAAGACACTGTCGTAGGAGTCGAGCGTGAATGGGCCCACACCACCGACTTGGTGACACATATTACATTTACCGGCCAGGATAGGCTCAACATCTTCCCAGTAGGTTGGCCCCTCAACGACAATCTCTGGTTCGGTAGTCTCACCACAACCGAAGACGGTTAGGACCATTAATCCAGTGAACAGAACGGAAACAACTTTTGAAATGTTCATGAGCCACTCTCTTTCAACGCCAAACTGAGCGCCACCCTCAGTTTGCACCAATGCCCCGTACTGGTCCAGGGATTCTGCCCAGCTTACACGTCCCTACATGATATTTTAGTGCCCTCACGGGCGCTGGGAAGAGAATCTTAAAGCGTATCTTTTTCGTCGTTCCCGAACTCTTTGCATCCCAGGTCATAATAATCGTCAAAATCAGCTTCTTCGAGAGTCGCCAATTCCCGATAAAGCTTTGTGAGACGGCTCAACTCTCTCTCATCAAATGGGTGCAGCATTTCCATTTGCATTGATGTGCTCAACACATTGAGGCCGTGCTCAACAATCTTCATATTCTCACTGGCACCGCCCCAGCACAGAGCCGATCGGACTACAATATTCGCCACACCTAAATTCTCCACCGGGATCTGTTTGGCATAATTCCACGACTTCTCTTTATCACCGCGCACACCCGCCATGACCTTAAAAATCCACCAATCTGGTACCAAGCGATAAAATTCAGCAATGGCTCCCAAGGCTACATGGTGAGATGTAATTCCACGAGGTGCCATAGGAAAGTTCTTGGTCTTCGATAACTCAAGAGCCAGGTGCAGCGAATCGTGCACCTCTTCCATACTTGAAATGGTATCGAAAATTCCCTCGACCAAGCCCAGCGTTCCATAAAGTGCTGCGTAAGCTAAGCGACAGCCTGGACTCTTGGGCAACAACTCCAGACACTTCTTAGAACGAATCATACCGGCTCTAAGATTGTTTGCCTTCACATCAGCATCTGCACCATCAATCTTGGTGGCGATAAAGAAATAATTGGCCGATAGCTGCCACATAATGATGGATTCTTTTGGGTACTTTTTCTCTAAGCCCAAAAGCAATGCATTGGCCTCCTTAAACTTAGAAGCATAACCCAAGTCGGCAACCTTCATAATGCCCTCTATGATTTCAGCGCGCTCTTCAGGGTTTTGAGTCACGATGATATCCGCCGCACGGGTTCGAATAGCTTTGAGAAAATCCGCAATTTCTTTTTGACCTTGCGGACTGAGTTCTTTGAGAACGAAAGCTTTTTCAACCTTCAAATCCAAAGGCGCGGCAAGGGACGGCCGAGGGAGAACGATAGACAAACTAAGGAGTAAAAAAATCCCTATCCACCAGCCTGCGTACCGCGCGAAATACATCTGAATCCCCATGAGAAAATTGTACCGCTTCCCGAATCAGGGGCAACCCTAAGTCGAAATGCTGGTGCAAATCACCTTCAATGAAAGCACTTAGCACAGAGCCTTTATGGGAATGAATGTATTTATGATGAAAGCATAAAAAAAGGCGCCGATGCGCCTTTTGCCCCACGGTCCCAGGGCCGTTCCCTGGGACCGTGTACCAAATATCCGAGCGACTGATAAGGCGGCGCAGGCGAATGTTGGTTCCACGTCGCAAAGCGAAAGCCCATTTCACTCGGACCAGAAGTATAGTGTACGGGCCGCTTCCCAACTGGTCTATATGAATTCGTCCATCTCAATTTAAGAATAGATGTAGGTGTATATCAAAGTTTGTAATCACCTCTCGCGCAATAGCTGATAAAAGAATGAGCGAAGGATGAGTAAATTCGAGGCCTTAGAATTGGCCCAGGCTCTTCAGATCGAAAGAAGATGAAAAGATCTTAATCAAACAAAAGGGATAACCGCTTCGCGTAAGGGCTCCAATAAGCAGCCTAAGTTAAGTAAGAGACCAGGACCATCCACAGCCAGATTGTTCCTGCCTTACGCGAAGCGATCACCTCGCCCTGATTCCGCCCATGAAATCAGGAACGATTGCGTTAAAACTTAGTAATGACTTCAGTAGGCTCCAAGAGCCACTCGAAGTAATCCAGTAAAACCAAAGAATCTAAGCTCTGGTCCGAGGTATCCCAGATGTGAAAATCCAAAATAATTTCTTCACCCCCGACAACCGGTGCACTGGTGGTTAACCAAGCTGTCCCACCTGCCCGCCGCACGTCCGTATGATACGCTTGAACATCTGCTGATGTATCTGGGCATGCACCGTACTGCGACACGCAAAGGTTAGAGGCCGTGTCACACGTGAGTGAGTCAGGACAGCCATCCATATCACCGTCTAATCCTGTTGGTGTAGGTGGCCCCATATCTTCGCCGCCCTCAGGTGGAAACATGTCACCTGGGTCCGCCGAATCGGTCGGGTCCATAGAACCGGTGTCGCCAAAACCCTGACCGCAAGTGATGGGTTCACATGAAGTAAAGAATGCATTGTTGATGGATACAGGATTACCAGCCGCATCGAATGAGATATTACGGTCCATCGGAATCTCATTGTGCTCACTGTCTAAGAGAGCCAAGAAGAAATCATTGAACTCGGTGCAGAGAAATACAGGATACTCATAAGAGAAGAAACGAAACTTAAACTGAATACCTTGAGCATTCGTAGGCACCTTCAAACGCAACCGGAGGCGTACGGAATCGCGAACCAACGTTTCTCCAGAAGGACACTGCGGCAGCGTCTGCAAACTGTTATTATGCTGGGACACATATTCCGTCGGAGCCGAGATCCCACCAGAAGTCATACCCATTCCTTCAGCCATAAAGCTGGTTTCGTTCGCGATATAACCTGGATCACCCACACCACGAGCACGACCACTGGAAATCATGTTCGCAGACGGTTCAGAACCTCCCCCGC
>CAZZDT010000332.1:0-5090 GCA_964652435.1 uncultured Bdellovibrionales bacterium | reverse complement strand
CCAATACTGGCTTCTCGTAAGATGCTTCGATGACCGACTCGTTGAACTCTGCGCGAGAACCAAGCGTATGCTTCTCGTTGAACTCTGTGCTGTTGATGGTCATCATGGCGCGTGCATCGTAGGGGTAGAAAGCCTCTCCACCGGAAGCTACGCGGTTCTCAATTGACTTCTCGATGATGCGAAGCTTCTGAATAAACTTCCAAGACTGCATGCGGCTGTTTTCTTGCGCAGGATCCATGCTTTGCGAGAGGTACTGCTGACGATACTTATCGATGGCCGCTTCAACTTCTGGAAGTCCAAGTTTGCCGTCGCCGTTGCCACCACCTGGGCTGGACTTGTCGATGTACCATGCAAGAACTTCAAGGAACTTGCTTTGGTCGAGGTATTTTTCAGGCATGGTAGGCGTCACCACTGCATGCATGATGGCGTTGCCATATGGGCTTACGTCGCCGGTATTGACGGCGCCGCGAATCAACTTATTAAGCTCAGCATCATCAAATCCGTCCGTACGGAAAGCGTTCCACATGTCTACCATTTCGTTGTGAGTGGTAGGACGTGCCGGATCAACTGTGAAGTTTGATGGATGTGCGGGATTGTTTGTTGGGTTAATTGTGGGCATTTTATTCTCCGCTGGGTGACCCTCTATCTCTCAGTCGAGGGCTCGGTTAATAAGTCAATAGTCGGTCATTGAAGTTGAAATGGTTATCGGCGGATTTGCGAGACCGTTGCTAAAAAATGCAGGACGCCTTCGCCATCAGCAGCAAGAAGACCCTAAGCCACTGATTTAATTAAGACTTACACAGACAGAAAACTACAAAAAAGATGGTCCAAACCAGTAAAGGGCGGGAAATTTCACCCTCGAACCGTTTTATTCTGGATGCGGAATCCACTAATATTTCAAAGAAGCTGGTTTGTCTTTTTGCAGGGAAGGCAAGAAAAAGTGTTGTTCGTAACCTCAAAATCTAACCAAACCCATGAGCGGCGCCGTGTTGTCACATGGGTTCAAAGCATTCTCGTTGTTGCCGTTTGCTTCACCTCCTCGGCGGCCATGGCCAGTCTTGATCTAGCTGAGCTCTACTTTCGCAAAATAGAACAAGGTGAGCGCACATTTTTTCAAAACGGTGGCTGGCAAACCCGCCATACCCGCGCTGAGTTCTTTTACGAGGGCAATTATATCCTCAACGCCGGTACCGGCGACCCGCGGTTTGTTCAGCCTCTTATTGGCTATGAAGATTCCTCGAACCCATTGGGCACTTACAGCCTCGGTGGCATCTTATTGCTCACGCCCAAGTCTAGTAAGTTTGAACTCATTTGGTTTACCCTCATGAGTAAATCTTTTGAAGTGGATGCAGGCAGCGATGTTTTATCCTATTTCCCACTCATCGCCCCCATTGTGCCCGGAGCGCTGGCTCTGCCTTATGGCCGCAGTACATCGCAATCCATTTATGGCTTCCGCACCCGTTACGACCAATGGATAGAGTTAACCTACGGCCTCATGCTGGATGAGCGCCGTGGAATACCAACCTATTCAAGCTTTCTTGAAACCAATATCCCCTTCTTGTTTCTTCGCTCCAACTTCATCCTTCAGCCCGGCGGCGAAGTAGACCGCCTTAATTTTGTCCTGGAGTATGACAAAGTCGATTGGTTTGAATCTGTCGAGCTGGGGGTCTTACATCAATCGGTCAACGACTCCCGCTGGTTTGTTTATGCCGGCATTGAAGGACTTTGGAACTACATCAAGCTTGATGTGCGCTTTACCAGCTCTATGGAGTTTGCCTACGCCCAGGGAGGCATCCACTGGGCCAGCTTCAAGCCAGGCGACCCAAGGCGTAAGGGCAAGTTCGGAACTGCCTGGGACCTCAAACTCTTGGGTTGCGCCATCGACCCATCCAAAGCCAACAGCTGGTCCGAAAGCTATGGCACACCCGACATCCAAGGCGGGATCTTGTTTGAAGCCTATGTGCAAATGCCCCTCGCAAAATGGGCCGGCGCCTTCGTCATACTTCTTGCGGCGCAAGCTGCCGCCTACGAAGAAGATGAGCAAAAGCGCGACAAAATGATTGAGGATGCCGTCGATGTTGCCGCTGACTTCATTGATTCCGCCGAGGAAGACGATGCTGTTTACGGCGGCTTAACCTTCGGTGCGCGATTAAACGATGCTGAAACCATAAGAGAGATTCCCGGCGCGGCCGGCCATTGGCACATCTACTTCAATTACAGGATCATTTACTGATGTCTGGCACAGCTACCAAACGAAGCATCATCTTCTCTTTGGCCCTAGGCCTTTGCCTTTGGGGCAACAATGCCCAGGCACAAGTTGATCAACACTACCAAGGAATCAAGGCTCCACGAACCAGCGGTCTTTTCGCCGCGGGATCCGGCTCAGTGACCGGCACTTCCGATGCAGTTGGGTTTGTGGCCGCCCAGGCCGGAAGTTTCTACCAGCTCGAAGGCGGGCTCTCATTAACCTCGCTCACAGATACCGCCGCACTGATAGGTCACTCCTGGTTATCCGTTGGAGCCGCCGCCTCTTTCTATTGGGACTATCTGGGTGACTTTGGCTGGGGACAACAAAACCTTTGTCTTTGGTTCATGCCCTTGCACGCATCCATAGGCTACAGCCAAGGCTCCTACACTGAAGACTCTCTTGGCATTGACCTCGCGGCCCGTTTTGGTTTTGGAGCAAGTTACGCGATTCTCGAAGATTTGCAGATTCAAGGGTCTTTGGATTTCGAGCTGGATTTCGATTGGCTCATTGTCTCCGAGCTGGAACTTCAGCCAGCTGTGCTCATGATTCCAGAAATCATGGCCGCCTATCGCCTAGAAGACTGGGCCAAGGCCTGGATGGTGGTCTCTCTCCAATACCACGGCGCCATTTCCGACCCTGGCGGCCAAAGAGAGGGAGATTTTCGCTGGAGCATTGGCATAGCCTACGACCATTAAAGGCTTGAAGAACCTGCTTTCCCCTCGTTAGAGTTGTCTATTGAATGGTGCATGCCGGGCCTGCCATGATAACCATGCGCCCTAGCCAGCCAACAAGGACACGCAGATATGGCCCGGATTCATCGCATTGCTTCTCCTGAAAACGACAGCGAAAGAAAAGCAATCTCTGAATTGTCGCGTCTGCTGCCAGACCACTACCAGCTTTATCACAACTTTGAAGTCACCGCCGGTGGTGGCCTGCCCTATGAATACGACCTGGCCATCGCCACAGACCACGCGCTTTGGCATGTGGAAGTGAAAGGCTACCACGGCAAAATCAACGGCGATGCCCATAGGTGGGTCTTTCAAAATGGCCGAAGCGTGCCCAGCCCCATTGCGCTGGCGAACAAAAAAACAAAAATTCTCGCGAGCGAGCTTCGCCGTAAAATCCATGGGCAAAAGATTTGGGTGGATACGGTCATTCTCTTAACCGACGAGCGAGCACGCGCCAATCTACGGGACCCGCAAGCCCACCGAGTGATTCATATTGAAGATGCCCGAAGCTATTTTGCGGATCCCAACAACCTTCCCCACCGCACTCAAAAAATTAAGCATCTCCACCACGACATCACTGAGTTTTTCATGGGCGTTACCCGGCCTCGTAAACGCATCGAAGTCATAGGCCTCTACGATGTGGTGGAGCGCATCAGCCAAAACGAGGAGCGTACGGTTTTTTTAGGTAAACACCGCTACATCAAGACCCGGCCCGAAACCATTCTCAAAGTGTTTCATTTTGATATGTACAGCTCCGAGCGCAATCAAAAGCAGGAAATCGAAGAAATCTTCCATGACCAAAATGCACTGCGGCTTTTGGATGCCCATCCCAATATCATCGACACCGCCGATATGTTTGCCTGGGACGACGACAAATTCGTGCTGCCCACTGAATACGTAGAAATGGGACGGCCCCTGGCTTCATTGCTGGCAGACCACGAAGAAGAAAACATCTCATGGAAAGACAAAGTCGATTGGATTGCTAAATTATGCCAGGCCCTCAAGCATGTGCATCAAAGCGATATCATTCACCGCGATGTCTCCCCCGTAAACGTGGTGGTAGCTCCGGGCGGAATCGTCAAGCTGGTGAACTTTGACCTCGCCCGCATTCCCAACACGCCACACCCCGACCGCGGCAAAAAGTTAATTGAGCGTTTTGACCAGCACTATGTGGCACCGGAGGTTTATGAGGACCCAACCAGTGCTACTCCTGCTTCAGACATTTACTCGCTGGGCATACTCTTCTACGAACTCATCACCGGTGAGCCTCCCTACGAAAGCATCGAGCGAAGCGATGACTTACCGACCATAGGTACCCAAGCACTTCTTAACGAGCTCACCGACGCCCACAACGCCGATTTCATGAGCGCACCTCAAGATGCCATTGATATCTTACTGAAGATGACGAACCCGGATCCAAGCAAGCGCTATCAGTCCATGGACGAGGTGATGGAAGACCTGGCCATCGTGAAACTGATGTAAGTGAGCCAAAGCCAGCGAGGTTAGTCGGCGGGCTTGACGCAGGGAAAACCATTTAAATTTCGTCAGTGAAACCCTTCATCACACGCCCCAATTCCATGGTGGTCTAGTTAATCGGCCACAATGGACCAATCCAAAGTGAAGTCCTCGGCGGCATTGCCAATCACTTCGTCAATCACCAAAAAGAAAGTCTTGGTTTCAGTGGGTACGCCGCCAATGGCCGTTGGCCATGCAAAAGACCATTCCAAAGGCTCACAGCCGTATCCACAATAACCTTGTGAAGCGTACTCGGGTCGGCCGCACATGCCGCTTTCGTCAACATCGGGCCACGTTAGAGCATCACAATCGTCGATCATGTAAATGCCGCCCACATGATTCTGTGGAAGCGTCAAACGAGTGTACAAGGTATCACCCGGGGCCAGCGTGACCTGGAACACAACATCTTTGCCCATGGAATCGTAAACCGGAGAGCAACCAGGAGCGAGACCACTTTCCACATGCGGGTTGTAGTCGTTACTAAACCCAAAAGGCGCGGTCACAGTGTGTGTATAACTGGAAGCATCTTGGCTAAGCGTACTCTTCATAGCCAATTGCGGCGCATCTTGGCAGGTTTCACCGGCAACCGCCGAGGTTGA
>CAZZDT010000331.1:0-5116 GCA_964652435.1 uncultured Bdellovibrionales bacterium | reverse complement strand
CTCACCCAAAAGCTTCAAGTTGAGGAGAATCTGGTCAATGGATGCATTGCCCACACGCTCTCCAACACCCAAGCCTGTTCCGTGAACTCGGTCTGCGCCCGCTTCAATCGCAATGATTGCATTGGTTACACCCAGACCTCGGTCGTTATGACCGTGCCAGTCAAGCTTCACGTGCTCGGCACCCGCACCGCGTAAAAGTGAGTGCGTCCAATCAAAGAGATTGCGAATACCGTCAGGTGTAGCGTGGCCCACCGTATCGCATAGACATAGGCGCGTAGCTCCTAGATCAATTGCTTTACGGAAAAGCGGATCCAAAACCTCAGGTCGCGACCGAATGGTGTCTTCAGTTACCAAGCAGTATTCCAAGCCTTCCTTCACAGAGAACTTAATGGAGTCTTCGATATGACCCATCAGGGTCGAAACATCCCAGTCCTCGGCAAAAAGACGAATTGGACTTGAACCAATAAAGGCATAAACCTCAATCGGAACACCTGTCTTCTGAACAATATCAGCAATGGGCTGAATATCGCGCACCATGGTACGCCCAGCCGCAGCCGCTTTGATTTTAAGCTTGGAGCGAGCAATCTCTTCGACCAGGGCAGTCACGTCCTCAACAGCGCGCTTGCCCGCACCCGGTAAACCAAGATCAGCTTCTGCAACTCCAAGACTCTCCATCAAATGAAGAATCTCAATCTTTTGCTCAATGGTAGGATCCGTCACCGAAGGGGACTGAATGCCATCTCGCAAAGTCTCATCGAAAAGGTCAAAAGGCTTTTGACTAAGCTTTGAAACCTTCTTCAAACGATTCCAGTTAAAGATATACTCGTGCTCAAGATCCGTACTCATACTGTGTTCCCCAACAAAATAGCCTACGTATTATTTTACAGCTTCAAGCGTGATTGCGACACCCTGGCCACCGCCAATACAGGCAGAACCAATGGCATGGCTGTCACCACGTCGACGTAATTCGTGAACCAAGTGTGCAGTGATTCTTGCGCCACTTGCGGCCAGTGGGTGTCCCACCGCCAACGCTCCACCGTTCACATTTAGTTTCTCATTATCCAAATCGAGTTCTTTTTGAACCGCCAAAACTTGCGGTGCAAATGCTTCGTTCACTTCAATCAACTGATAATCGTCAAATGTCGATTCGGTCATCGCCAAAGCAGCTTTCATAGCCGGTACCGGTCCAATTCCCATAATGGTTGGGTCACAACCCGATACGCCCCAGCCAGTAATCTTAGCCAGTGGCTTAAGGTTGTGCTTGGCAACATAATCGGCCGAAGCAAGAACCAGCGCCGCAGCACCATCACAAATTCCGCTTGCCGCAGCTGCGTGAATCACGCCATCTTTTTTGAATACTTTAGGAAGCTTCTTGAGGCTTTCAACAGTCGTCTGTGGACGGTTGTGCTCGTCTTTATCAAAGGCAACCATTTCGCGGCGCTTCTTCACTTCTACGCTGCAGAGTTCTGCATCAAACACGCCAGACTCTTGAGCTGCTGCAAAGCGCTTTTGAGATTGGACGGAATAAGCATCCACTTCATCCTGTGTGATGCTGTATTGCTCCGCAAGCTTCTCAGCCGTCATCGCCATAGGCGAGCCGGTGTAGCTATCGGTCAAACAAGTCCAAAGCGAATCTTCCATACCGCCTTTGCCCAATGGCAAGCCCCAACGAGCGCCTCGAACAATATGGGGTGCTTGGCTCATGGACTCACTGCCACCCACCAAAGTAACCTCTGCTTGGCCCAAGAGAATTTCCTTGGCTCCGCAAATCACAGCTTCGAAACCTGAACCACAAAGACGGTTCAATGTGAGAGCAGGAACACCTTCCGGTAGGCCTGCGCGCAAACCGACGTGACGCGCGAGATAAATCGCGTCGGCCGAAGTTTGAAGAACGTTACCAAAGAACACGTGGTCCACGTCTTCTTTGTTCACGCCGGAAGCATCAAGCGCTGCTTGAGCAGCTTCCACACCAAGGTCAGTTGCAGTTTTCTTGGTTAATGCGCCACCAAAGGCACCGAAAGCTGTTCGTTTGGCTGAAAGGATATAGATATCTTTTGAAAGCGAGCGCATGGGACCTCCGAAATTCAAGTATGCTCTGTGCGCCGGTTCTTAGCTGCCACCATCGATGACGTCAACGACGCAAAGCGGCAAGCCGCCAGCACCCTGTCTATTGGGGGCAAATCTCGATCACAGAATCCGTGCATCTTTTCAAAAACACGGGTAGTATCAAGGAGATCCATGGAAAAGATTAAACAAATCGTGCCGGTGGCACTCTTGGTCACAATTTGCCTCTCTTTGACGGCATGCGATGGAATCTCTCGTTTACGTAGCTTTTTTCACCCAGAAGAGTCGCCCCAAGGGTTTGAGGGCTCGACCAGCCTGGACCTGACGATATCGCCAGATAAAGACCTCAATATCTTTCTCGATGGCGAATTGGTGGGGCACACCTCACCTTACGCCGCACGCTTTCTCCCGGCGGGTCCACACCAGCTTCTCATCGAAGCCGAGGGACATCATCCTTTCTCATTGGTTTTCAATTTGGCTGAGCAGCAAACCTTGAAATTCCCAGTAGCCCTGCGACCCATGAAAGAAGAAGCCCAGCCTGCCGCCCAAACAGAAAATGCTGGAGGCCCCGCGCTGGGTCCCAACATCAAGCCGGCACTGATTGTGGTGAACAATGGACAAAACATCCCCACAACCATCGATGCAGAAACAGTCACAGAGGCTCATCAACTCAAGAGGTTCTGGGGCAATATCAGTGCAGGAAAATTTTCGATTCAGTACCGATACGACCAATTCGGGCGCTTAGAAATCAATCTACCGGGCTACCCCGCTCGTTGGGTTGTGAATGATAAAGAAGTTACTCCCGGAAGCACTCACCCATTTTATCAAGGTAAGATGGTCATCATTGAAGAGCGTAAGGGAGAGCCTCCGCGCCGCTTCACATTGGTAAGACAATGAATAGCTACGAGCATCCCGTTGTCATTGTCCTCGCCTACAACAAGCACGAAATGACACAGGCGTGTATTGATTCACTCCACGCCCATACCCGAGGCCCGATCCATATTATTTTGGTAGACAATGGTTCTAACCCGGCCTTCGAAGCCTCCGACCAATATGAGCTCCTGCGCCTGGACGAAAATCTGTTTTATACGGGCGGCATCAACGCCGGCATCCGTCATGCCCTTCGAGCTGGAGGCAGCTTTGAGCACCTCGTTCTGCTGAACAACGATGTCCTGGTTCAAGATGGGTGGCTTGAGCATATGGTTCAGGCCGCGCAATCACCAGTAGGTATTGTTGGCAACTGTCAACTGCTCGAAGGTGAAAATGCCAATATCATTCATGCGGGTACTGCAGACCTTCTCCAAGGCGTTCACAAAGGCGGGCCCGACAACGGGCTCTTTGTTCAAGAGACCGACGAAGTATGGGTAACCTTTGCCTGTACACTCATCACCCGCCGTTGCATCGAAGCCATCGGGCTGCTGGATGAACGCTTGGTTCACTTTTATTCAGACAACGACCTTTGCATCAGAGCCTGGATGGCCGGCTTTCGAGTCGTTTTTGAACCCAAATCACGGGTGATTCACAAACACCACGCAAGCTACAAAGATTCCGGCGTGGACCCGCGCCAAGACCAGGCAACCTACATTGCAAAGTGGATGGGTAAAGATCTGCAAGAGAAGATATTCAACAAAATCTTTTTAGACTTTGATGAACGCAGCATCATGACACTCAACCCCAAAATCGTTCGCAAAGCAGACGGCTAAACGAAAAAAAGCCGGTCAGTCCCAAATAAGAACCAACCAGCTTTTCATTCACAAATTGTATCAGCAACTTAAGCTGCTTGAGCCTGATCTCCAGAGAAGATTCGCTCAACACCCTTAAGTGCATCCATGGCTGCATCACGGGCCGCAAGACCATCATAACCAACAGCAGCAACAAAGTAGTTCTCACCATCGATTTGAATACGAGATGACCAAATAGGTTCGTTATCTTTGCCGGTCCAGCTGCCTTGCTCACCACGCTCAGCATCTGCGGCTGCGTGTGGTGCAACAGCGGCCAATTGCCGACCATAACCATCACTCACCCCAGAAACCAAAAGCGACTTGCCATAACGGCGGCTCTCGGAACCACACACCAACTTGCCTTCTGGTGTGGCGAGAATCAGAGCACTAAGGCCATGATTCATTGCAAGGCTATCCAAGTAAAAGCGGGCTGCAACGCGAGGCTGCATGCTGCGTCTTTGACGTCTATCAATCATAATCCCCTCCTAGGGTTGAAACCGGCTTAAATCAGACAACAGCTCAGACCCAAGGTCCTCGCCTCCCGTGTCGCCCAACGCAATCTGGTCTCGGTGCGCATTTGTTTAAAGTCTGCCCAGAAAAATCCAGCCGCGCAAAATTTCCGCGAAAATTCCACTGCCGAATCTTTAGGGAGCACTTCCCCACCAAAAAAAGAATATTACCTATATATATTGATAGCTTAGAGTATTTTTACGGCTACATATTCCGTCGATATTGGCCGCCAACCTGATAAAGAGCTCCAGAAATTTGACCAAGTGATGAACTTTTCACCGTCTCAAGCAGCTCCTCGAATATATTTCCACCATCCCGGGCAACCTGCTGCAAGCGCACCAACGCCTCGACCCGCTGCTCTTCATGGGCTTTGTGAAACTTCTCCAGCGACTGAATCTGAGCTTGCTTTTCCTCAGTGGTGGAACGAATCAGTTCGATGGTCGTTTCTTCAGTTTCCCCTGCATCTTTAGCAAGAAAAGTGTTCACACCAATAATGGGTAAACTGCCATCAAACTTCTTACCTTCGTAGTACATACTTTCATCTTGGATTTTGCCACGCTGGTACATGGTCTCCATTGCACCAAGCACCCCACCTCGATCCGTTAATCGATCAAACTCTGCGTAAATGGCTTCTTCCACCAAATCCGTGAGTTCTTCGATGATGAAACTACCCTGAAGAGGGTTCTCGTTTTTCGTGAGTCCCAACTCACGGTTGATGATCAGTTGGATAGCCATGGCCCGACGAACAGATTCTTCGGTGGGCGTGGTAATCGCTTCATCGTACGCATTGGTGTGCAGGCTATTGCAGTTGTCGTAAATTG
>CAZZDT010000330.1:0-5124 GCA_964652435.1 uncultured Bdellovibrionales bacterium | reverse complement strand
ATGACCATACGCTGACTCGAATCAATGCACAGCTCTTTGTGGATTGTTCGGGAATGAGCGCCGTCGTGCGAAAAGCCAATCCTTGGCTAGAGCAAAAGTGTAAACCACCCCGACCGGAACACATTTGTGTTGCGGCCCAAGCTGTTTATCAGGTGGACGATTTAGAGGGAGCGCGAGGCTTTTTGGCTAAGCACCGTATTGAATCGGGTGAAGTCTTAGGTTGGGTTGGTGTTGAAGGTGGCTTTTCCATTTTGAGACCCGAGTTGGATTTAAATCATAAGAGCTTCTCTATTTTGACCGGCTCCATTGCCAAGCAAGGTTTCCGAAGTGGGAAACGAATCTTAGACGATTTTGTCGCTGATTTACCTTGGCTTGGAGAGTGTGAAATCTATGGGCATCGTGCGATTCCGCTGCGAAGGCCTTATGCTCACCAGGTCGCGCCAGGGCTTGCCTTGCTGGGCGATGCGGGCTCACATATTTTTTCCAGCCACGGCAGTGGCATTGGAATCAGCCTGATCGCTGCGCGGATTCTTTCCGATGTGGTGGGCACAGCTTACGCCTCGGGGGCCGACATTGGGACCATGGAGAGTCTTTGGGGATACCCAAAGAAGTTTCACCGCGAGTACGGTGGCCTTTTGGGCTTTGCGGATGCCATGCGTAGATTTTCGCAGTCGTTAACACCCGAGGAAACTCGCATGATGTTTGATGAGGGAATTTTGACAGTGGGTATGGCCAGAGGCGGATTAGGGCAATTTAGGCCGGGTCTTGAGATAGGCGAAGCGAAAGAGCAGCTCTTGGGCCTTATGAAAACGCGTCCGTTGGCGGCAAAGTTGGTCAAAGTATTGGGTCGAATTCCGGCTATTTTCGCTCTTGCTGCTCGCTTTCCAGGGCGCCCAGCTCAGTCTCGAATTACCGTAGGCGCATGGGATTATGCCATGAGCCGACTGATTGATTCGGTTTCGGTGGAGTAGAGGTTCATGGGGCAAGGTAATCCACCAGTCGTTTTGGTTCATGGTTTTATGAGCACCGCAAGTTTGATGTGGCCTTTGAAGAAAACTCTGGAGAAGGCCGGGTTAAATGTTTCATTTTGCGACCTAAGTTTTTTATGCATTCAAGATGTCCGAAAATTAGCAGTGCAAGTGCAGCGGCGTGTAGAGCAAGTTTGCGCAGAGCATGAGGTTGAACAGGTTGATTTAGTGGGCCTGAGCCAAGGTGGTGTGATTGGTCTGTGCTATCTGAAAATATTGGGTGGTTCGGCGCGTGTGCGGCGCTTTATTGCTGTGGGAGCACCTGTTCAAGGAACAGCGATTGCTCGGGTTGCTACCTTAGCCTTGGGGCTTATCTCCAAAGGTGTATGGCAGGTTTGGCCTGAGAGCGAACTGATTCGGTCCTTAGAAGGACCTTTGCCTGAAGATGTGGATGTGCTTAGTGTCTCGATTGATGGAGACAGCGTCTGTCCTCCAAAGAGTTGCCATATTGAAGGTGCGCGTAAAAATATTGTTGTTCAGGCTGGTGGGGGACCGCTGAAGCATCAAATGGTTGTATTAAGTCCGAAGGTCTTGAGATTGGTTCGTGAACTCGTTTTGGAACCGGTTGTTTAACCGTCTTTTTTATCGAGCCAGTTTTTAAGTACACTCTCAGATGCGGGTGGAATAAACGAAAATGAAATCCTAATTTCATCTTCTCCCGGACCGTGTTCAACCACTTTGGAATTGGCCATAACTTGACCCCATGCGGTCGTAAATTCAACTTGGCAATCAGCATCTTGAGTTAATGGATGGCCTGGGTCGAGTTTTCTTAAAAACAATCTGGCACCGCCCAATGAGATATTCGTAATCATTCCTCGGTAAATATAACCAGAGCATTGAACGCGACAGTCCATACGGTAATCAACGCGGGTTGATTGGCGTCTTTCTGATTTTTGTTCTGCGGCGAGTTTCGATTGAATTTCGGGCTGTCTCTTGAAGGCTTCACGCACAACCATCCGGCTCATCACGAGACTTAACCTCGTGAAATCCACTGGCTTGGTCATGAGGTCATCCCCACCGGCTTCAAGCAGCTCTTGTTTGCCATAACGTGCAGAGTACGCCGTTACAAAGATGATCCGCGCTTCTCCGGCACTCACGCCTCGGGTGTAATCGGGAGCGGCTCCTTCATAGAGTCCTCGAAGGATTTGTGTGATCTCAATGCCGTTGAGATCAGAACCCATGAGCTGAATATCCATGAGGATGAGATCAAAAGTTTTATTTTTCAGAATTTCGAAGGCTTGAGCAGATGTCTTTGCGCGAGTGAGTGCGAATCTTGAGCGCAGTGAGAATTCGGTTACTTCCCAGTTTACATCTTCATCCTCGACGTAAAGAACACTTTGCTTGGGAGAACCGGAGGTACTGCCACTGGGGTTTGTATTTGAAAAGCGTGTTAACTTCATGCTTTGGGAAATCCTCGCCCGCTTATTGGCATATTATGATGAGCTTTATCATAGCCCATTCTTGGGTTCACCACCATGCTCATCCTTGCTGCTGCTCACTGGCATCGTTTACCAGGGGGAGAATGAACCAAAAGCGGCTTCCTTCTCCCGGTGTGCTGGCCACATCGATCTTGCCTCGATGAAGTTCTATCAGTCTGCGTGAAATAGCAAGTCCTAGGCCGGTTCCTTGATGTTGTCGGGTGTGTGAGCCATCAACTTGGCGGAAGCTTTCGAAGATAACCTTTAAATATTCCGCGGGAATACCGTCACCGGTGTCTTCCACTTCAAATCTTAATGCGGGTTCTTCACGAAGAATATCCGGGCAAACTTTTATGTAAACGTGACCATCTTTCGGGGTAAATTTGATGGCATTACCGATCAAATTGATAAGAATTTGTGCCAGTTTCACGCGGTCGACTTGAAGGGTGAGGCCGGGCTCGGATTCGCTGAAAACAAGTTGGACTCCCTTGGCTTCGGCCAAGGTTTCCATGGTTCCTGAGACTTCACTGAGCACATCGGCCACGGCGATGTCCGCAGGATAGATTTTCATATGATCCGCTTCGAGTTTTGAAATGTCGAGGAGATCGTTGACCACGGCCAGCAGGTGACGGCCTGAAGATTCAATACGTTTTAAAAAGTGAATTTGTTCCGTTGAGTTTCCGGCAAAAACGGATTGGGACGATGCTTCTAAGCTGGCTTTGCCGCAGTCGGGACATTCTGGTTTTTGGGCAGGGTCCTCTAGAGATTCTGGCCCTGTATCAGACTGAAACTGCGCACCGCATGAAGGACAGCTCCAAATATAAGTTGTCTCAAATTGCTTAAGCAGTCCTGCCGGCAGGTTGACGATAGCATTTAAGGGTGTCCGCAGTTCGTGAGAAATGTTGGCGAGGAATTCACTTTTGAGACGGTTGGCTTCCTCGGCTTTGGTAAGAGCGATTTGAAGCTCTTCTGATGCACGTTTTTGCTCGTTAAGTGCTTCACGTTGGATGCGTTCCTTGTCTGCCTTGATTTGATTGACTCGGTCCGCGAGCGCATAGCTTAATAACATCAACTGAGCGACTGTTCCCACGATGATGCCGTTGTCAGTCATCATATTAGAGGGCAGGAATCCCGCCTTGCTGACCCCCAGCAAAACCGCGCCAATAACAACTGCCGCCCACGAGATAACATAGTATCTGGCCGGGCGATAACCGCGCTTCCAGAGATGAATACCAGTTAAGGTTACAAAGCCGCACCCAGGTAAAAGCAGCGCAATATCGAGTTTAATGATCAGGGAATAGGGTGCCACCAAGGCTGTAAAGCTAAGTAAAATCGAGAGTGCAAAAATCACCAGACCAATTTTGTCGAGTCCAGGAGCTTGCCGCTTGAGGGCCAGGAAAGAGCGGTTGAAGGCGACTGCCGCAGCCATGGTCGCCGGAATGATCACCGCCTGACTCTTCTCATGCCAGATAAGGCTTTCGGGCCATAGGTATTGAAACCCCAAGCCCGCCAGAGCCACAAAAAGCAGCATGAGCCCAACGGCGTAAATACAGTAAGTGAGGTAATTGGTTTCCCGGGTCCAAAGATAGATGATGATGTTGTAGAGAATCATCACGAGCATACTTCCGAAGAGCAATCCGTAAGCAATCACGCGCCGCTCATCTTCAATTAGGAAATCACGCTCTTCTAAAATCTCCATGGGAACTTGCAGACTGCTGGTCGATTGCACTCGAATATAAACATCCGTGGTTTCATCTGGCTCTTCAACCGGAGTTAGAAACTGGCGGTGTTTTAGCGCCCGGTCATGAAAGGGTACCCGGTCACCCAGTTGAATATGCCTATTGGATTGGGTGAGCCCAACTAGGTGAATGTCTATTTCATCAAGCAGTGGATAGGCGATGCGAAACAACCACGCTGCCTCGGAGGGCTGGGTTGGTGGCGCGAGGCGCATCCGAAACCAATAGGTGTCTTCGGTAAATCCAAAGTTGGGCGTTTGAGCATCATGCCGCAGCCAGTGGGAGCTGTGGGAGCCATCGGGCGATACATCTTGAAGTGTTAGGGTTCCGCTTTCATCCTTGAGGTAATCGATGAAAGGACCCAAATTGATAGACTCACCTGGTGAAGGCCAGCTTACAGGCCTAAGGTCGTGGGCTGGTTCCTGAGCTTGTACCGTACTTGCAAACAAACAACACATCGAGAAAGTACTAAGCCATAGAAGGAGGCTGCGTCCGATATGCAACAAAATGGGGCCTTTCCTTTGGAAGACGACGGTTTGGTTGAAATCTAAAAAATCATAGGAAGAAATTCTAGGCGCAGCAAGTTTGTGCGGATGTCTGGTGGACTTGTGACCTTAGAGAAAAACATCCCAGGTAGGCGAATTGTCTACCTGCAATTGATTCAATCGGTTCAAGGAATAAGAGGGAGGGAAGTGGTGGAGCCGATCGGGATCGAACCGACGACCTTCTGACTGCCAGTCAGACGCTCTCCCAACTGAGCTACGGCCCCACATTCAGGCTGCACTACTAGCGCCGCCCGACGTAATGCGCAAGACCCAAGCCCCAAAAATATATTCTTGGGGTCTGGGAGCCTGGATTACTTCTTCTTTGTGACTTTCTTGGCTGACTTCTTGGTCACCTTCTTGGCGGCCTTTTTCGCTGTCTTCTTGGTTGCCTTCTTGG
>CAZZDT010000329.1:0-5129 GCA_964652435.1 uncultured Bdellovibrionales bacterium | reverse complement strand
CCCCGCCATAAAACTTTCATGCCTTGGGTGCTGCGCAATTGATTGATCCATTGGGTTAGCCTTGGGTCGTATGTGGGGCGCGCAACACTCACCACCGGAAACCCTGCCTTGGCCACCATTTGAGCGAGCAATTCCCAATTGCCGATGTGTCCAGTAATAGCGACCAAGCCATTGTTCTGGGCCAAGGCTTCTTCGAAAAGTAAGCGATGCTCTTCACTGAGTTGCAGATCCGGGTGGTCTTCAAGGAGTTTATCTTTATGGATCCATTCCATGCCGACTTTGCCGAGGTGCTCGAACATGGACCGGGTGAGTGACCGAGCTTGTGTTTCCGAGATATTTAAACCCTGCTGCATTTGGGCAATGGAGCGATTGCGATCTGAGGCGGCGACAATAAAGGCCAGCTTGGACAGGCTACGCATGCATTTATAAAGAAAATCGATGGGGATTGCCCTTAGCACTCTGAATGCTCGGGTGACGAATTTAAAAATGATGGTATTTTTGAACCGTTGCTTGGTTGACCAGCGTTCAGGAAGCGGCGCATTTAAAAGGTCGTCTTGGTTCATGCCTTGTTTGGTATCAGCTATTTTTTTCTATCCAAGACTGCCAGGTCCCTCGTGCCTTTAAGAGTGTTTCACACACTTCTCTTGCGGCACCATGTCCGCCTTTGGCGTGTAGAATCCAGTCAGCGGCATTGAGAACTTCAAAAGCAGCGTCTTTGACTGCGATTTTTAAACCGGCCACAGAGAAAGCTGCGAGGTCTGGTAAATCATCACCCACATAGGCCAATCTTTCTGGATCAACGCCCCATTTTTCGCAAAGTTCTGTGAGTCCTTTGCGCTTGTCGTGGCATTTGCCCGCTAGCATCTCCATCCCGAGTTCTGAGAACCGTTGGGATGCAATATCGATAGGACGTCCAGATAGGATGGATGCTTTTTGACCAGAGCGACACCAGAGAGCAATGCCAAAACCGTCTCGTGCATCAAACCGTAAAATTCGTCGACCTGTTTCATCGTAGAAAAGCCCGCGGTCGGTCAAAACCCCGTCGCAATCGAAAACGATTGCATCAATTGTATTAAGGGTGCCGATGCTGGGTGCGGGTTTGCTGAACATGAGGTCTAACCATTATCCTGGGTTGCTGAAAGTTCAACGGCCGCGCCGATAAAGCCTTCAAAGATAGGGTGGGGTTCAAAAGGTTTACTCTTGAATTCTGGGTGAAACTGGCAAGCAACGAAGAACGGGTGGTCTTCAAGCTCGACCATTTCAACGAGATGATCATCTGGAGAGGTTCCTGCGATGACCAGACCGTTCTCAATCAATTGAGGACGATACTTGTTGTTGACCTCAAAGCGATGACGGTGTCGCTCACTGATTTCTTCGCGGCCATAAAGCTTTTTGGCAAGCGTTCCTTCAGCAAGTTTACAAGGATAGGCGCCCAATCGCATGGTGCCACCTTTTTCTTTAACGCTTACCTGGTCTTCCATGATGGCGATGACTTGGTCAGAGGCTTGGTCATCAAATTCTTGGCTCGTTGCATGTGCAATACCCGCTACGTTTCGTGCGTATTCAATGACTGCAATCTGAAGTCCGAGGCAAATTCCGAAAAAGGGAATTTTTTCTTTACGGGCAATTTCAACGGCCTTGATTTTACCTTCAACGCCGCGCTCACCAAATCCACCGGGAATCAGCAAGCCTTGTGCTGAGCGCAATCGCTCAAGCGCTTCTGGCTTTCCTTCACCTAAGGCTTCACTGTCGATGTAGTCCAGTTCAACTTTGGTGTTGTGTGAAAGCCCGCCATGAATCAAGGATTCATGAAGGCTCTTATAGGAGTCCACCAGTTCTACGTATTTGCCAACGATGGCGATGGTGACTTGGCTCTTAGGATTCAGCGCGCCCTCAACCACGCGTTGCCAGCGGTCCAAACTTGGTGCTCGGCTCCAAATATTAAGGAGTTCGGCAATTTTATCATCGAGTCCTTGTTGGTGCAGAGCAATTGGAAGCTGATAAATGGTCGGCACATCAACCGCACTGAAAACGCTGTCGAGTCCAACACTGCCAAAGAGCGAGATTTTAGACTTAACAGCTTTCGTTAATGGAGCTTCACAACGACACAGTAAGATGTCCGGCGAGATACCAATGTTACGAAGTTCCTTCACGCTGTGCTGAGTTGGTTTGGTTTTCACCTCTCCCGCAGTCTTGATGTAGGGAACCAACGTGAGGTGGATGTAGATACAGTTTTCTTTACCCACATCGTATGGAATCTGGCGAATGGCTTCGAGAAAGGGAAGGGATTCGATGTCACCAACGGTTCCGCCAATTTCAACCAAACAGACGTCACAGTCTTGGGCGTTTTCGAGAACCACACCCTTAATTTCGTTGGTAATATGAGGAATGACCTGAACCGTAGCTCCAAGGTAATCGCCGCGGCGCTCTTTTTGGATAACGTGTTGGTAGATTCGACCAGCAGTGTAGTTTGAACGCTGAGATAGCTTAGCGGAGGTAAAGCGCTCGTAGTGCCCCAAATCGAGGTCGGTCTCTGCACCGTCATCGAGAACGTAAACTTCACCGTGTTGGTATGGACTCATGGTACCCGGATCCACGTTGATATATGGATCTAGCTTCATCATGGAGACTTTGAGGCCACGATTTTCTAAGAGCGCACCAATAGAAGCTGCGGAAAGCCCCTTGCCGAGCGCAGAAACGACGCCCCCCGTAATAAAGATGAACTTGGGTTTGCGTGTAGTCATAACATCCTCACAGTGGAATTAGATTCCCGAATTTGGCTATTGGTTGTGCGATGCACTGCGCGGCTATACCCCCAACTATCCGTCTTGCGATAGTCATCATTGTATGTTTCTGAGAAATTAGGGATCGATTCCGTTAATTTATTGAAATCAATGTTTTTTTCAGAGTTGAGAGGGGGCAGTTGTGCCAGCGTAAGAAGCGGCTTGCGAAAGTGAACCCCCGCAAGCCGAGCTGAATTGAGAGCTTCGGTTTGCATTCACTTGACTGGTTATAAGCAAGGAGCTTTGAGCGCGTCAAGCAGAGGTTGAGTCAGATGCTTTAAAAGCTTTCCAGTCCAGGCTTGGGCGACGTGCTTCGAAGATCTTCCAAGGATGTTTTGAGCTTACCCATGACTCGGCTTTCGAGCTGGCGAATGCGTTCCCGGGATACACCAAAATGGGTTCCGATCTCTTGAAGACTCATCGGTTCTTCATCCAAAAGACGGTGCTCAATGATGTATTGCTCTTTTTCATTGGATTCGGCTGCAACTTCAGCCAGCTTTTCACGAACCATTTGGTGTTCTTCAAGCTGAGCGACGTATTCTTCTTGGGAAGCATTGTCGTCGGCCAGTAGATCCAAGTGGGATGTTCCACTTTCATCTGTAAGCCGGGTATCCAGTGAAAAGTCTCGCCCTGCCATCACAATTTCCATGGCGTTTACATCGGCTTCGGAAACGCCGAGGTGTTTAGCGATATCGGCGTTGCTCGGCTTCTCACCTGGCAAAGCATTTTTCTCCAAGAGCGCACGTTCAGAGCGCAGCTTGAAAAATAGCTTGCGGCGTGCACCGGTCATGCCCACTTTGACCATGGACCACGAGCGCTGAATGAAGCTTTGAATCTGAGCACGAATCCACCAGACGGCGTAGGAGATCAGGCGATATCCGCGGTCTGGATCGAATTTCTTTACGGCCATCATCAGGCCAATGTTTCCTTCTTGAATCAGGTCGAGCTTCTTAAAGCCGTAATGACGGTATTCGTGTGCGATTTTCACAACAAAGCGTAGATTGCCAACAACCATTCGATGGGCGGCAGAAACATCACCTTCGTCTCGGTAAGCGTAGGCGAGGCTCATTTCTTCGTCGCGCGTTAGAAGCGGGTGGCGGCTCACTTCAGCCATGTAGCTGTCGATGTTGTTTTCACTGATTGTTAATGCTGTTGAATTACCCATCTTTATTCTCCTCCGCTTGAGCGTCGACCACGGTTTCGCTCTTCACCTCTTGTTGTCCAAACTGTGCAGCCATTTCGTAGAGTGAAATTTGTTCCAGGGCTCTGACGATGGCCTGGTGAACAAATTCGCTCGCGACCCCAGATTTTCGACATGAATCGATGGGCCCTTCGAGCGCTGATACGATTTCAGCAATGGTGATTTCTGTTGGTGTTTTAGCCAGTTCGTAACCACCCAGCGTTCCCCGATGGGAAATCAAGAGGCCCTCACGGGTGAGGCTCTTGAGAATCTTAGCCGTGGTGGTCATTGGCAGATTTAATTTAGCTGCCAAATCACGAGCGCTGCACCGACATTCTGCACGGTTTTCCGCCAACTGTCCCAAAAGGGCGATGGCGTGATTGCTGAGCTGCGTAAGACGTAACATTTCATCTTCCTTCTTTATTCCCCAAATCAGTACCTTTTTTGGGTCTATTAGACTACCAAATAGAACCACTTTTGGGGCTAATTAAAAGATAGGTCGATCTTTGTCACCGTCAAGGTGAGGAAGGGATAAATAGTACTTTTTTTGGGTTTATTTAAAAGCTCTTTAATCACAGTGACTTAGAGCATTTTTCAGGATATCTTGGGGCCGGTCAGCATTGTGCCCGTCAAAGGAGAAGGCGCCGGCTGATACCGAGAGCTGTCCCAAGATCTGATTGCGCATAAACATGGTATGAACCGCTTCGACGATCCTACGAGTAAGGGTTGAAACCCGATTGGCCATGGTTTCCGGGGCGAGAATGAAAAAGAGCCCATCTTTAAAGTAAAAGACCTCATCGGTGGTTCGAACGGAGGCACTGAGCAGATCCGCGATTTCAATCAGCGTTTCTTCAAGGACTTCGAGCTCTGTGAGTTTTTCGAGCCCTACGATTCTTACGGCAACACATGAAAATTCATGCTGGTAACGGCGTGTTCTATCGAATTCATGCAGCAAGCGTTTCTCGAAATAGTAGATATCCCCAGAACTGATCCGTTCCATATGGACGGTTAAGGAACGACCATTGGCTTGGGGAAACTGCTGAGGTGTATCAATCACCAATTTATAAGCAGGTCCTTCCCGAACAACGACTTGTGCTCTCGAGGCATCGGAGAGGTGGTAGACGCTGTTGGCGAAGTAGTTGATGGTGTCTTCAGTCTCAGCTTGT
>CAZZDT010000328.1:0-5137 GCA_964652435.1 uncultured Bdellovibrionales bacterium | reverse complement strand
GCTATAAGTATGAGAGCAAGATTGATATCGACCCGAACGCGGATATCCTCAAAGGTATCGGTTGCTATCCTGGTATTGTTGAATCGCCGATTCGTCTGATTTTCTCTCCTAAGGATGAATTGTCGGTGAACGGTAAGATTTTGGTCACCGTGCGAACCGACCCGGGTTGGGCGCCGCTTTTCCCAACCACCAGCGGTATCGTGGTGGAGCGGGGAAGCACCTTGAGTCACTCAGCCGTTGTGGCCCGTGAGCTGGGTATCCCAGCCATTGTGGGCGTGCCTGGACTAACCACCATTGTCCAAGATGGCGAAAATGTCCGCATGGACGGCGAGAAGGGCACCATGGAGCGTTTGGATTCGCGGGATGAGGAAGGCAACGAAGAAGGTTAAACCAACCGGTGCAGCTCTTGCTCTTCGTCAATGCCTTTCAGCTTGAACTTTCCGGCGGGTTCCACTTCGTCTGGTAGAAGCTCCTGAACCACACCGGATACAAATACTTCTCCGGGAGCACAGGCACCTTCAATCCGGGAAGCTAGGTTCACCGCAGTACCAATGCAGGTGTAATCCGAGCGCCTATCGGACCCAAAGTTACCCACAATGGCATCACCCTGGTGAATACCAATTCTGGCTTGAAGCTGGGGCAGGCTTTGGGCTTTCCACTTTTCGTTTAAACTCTCCAAACCATTTTGCATGGCACGGGCACAGGTAATGGCGCGCTGGGCCTGGTTGAATGAATCCATTTCTTGGGGAGCGCCAAAAACCACCATGATGGCGTCGCCCATGAATTTATCAATGGTGCCATAGTTTGCGAAAATAATTTCGTTCATGAGCGTGAGGTAGTCATTGAGTTGCCCGGCGTAGGCTTTTGCATTGAGCCGGGTGCCGAGCTGCGTAAAACCGCAAAGGTCGCTGAACATAACCGTGATAGACCGCCGCCTTGGTTCTACCACCCATTCAAAATCGCCGCGGATGATGTCTTCCACAAGGCCGGGTGGGAGGTAGCGTTTGAGAACATTTTCCGTGAGCTGATGGTTGAGCTCTTCCACTTCTTTTTCCCGTGCTTTCAAGGAGAGCATATTACGAACCAGACTGGTCAGTTCTTGGTCGTTAAAGGGTTTGCCCAGGAAAGCATTGGCGCCAATTTCGGTTCCCAAAACTTTGCTATCATCGTCGCTTTTTGCGGTGAGCAGAATCATGGGCGTTGAGGCAAGCATCGGATCTTCTTTGATTGCCGCAATCAGTTCAGGGCCGGTCATCTGGGGCATCATCCAGTCTGTTAGAATCAGATCCGGTTGTAGCTCTTGAGCAAGCTCCAAGCCACGCTTGCCATTGGGCGCTGTGATGACATGGTAGCCGCTTTTTTGCAGGGTCCCGCCAATGAGGGTGCGCATATCGGCTAAGTCATCTACCACGAGTATCAGCCCATTTTGGCGCTCGCCTATATTTGGAAGAGCTGCCAGCTCTTGAGTGGTTTCGGTGCCCGTTTCGCCTTGGCCTTTTTCCAGGAGCCATTCTTTCACTTCAAATTCTAAGGCTTCGGCATTTTTCGGAGCGGGGCACAATGGAATACTGGCAGAGAAGGTGCTGCCAGAGCCAACTTCACTTTCAACGCCCACTTGCCCATTCATTTGTTCTACCAGTGATTTTACAAGGGCTAGGCCGAGCCCAGTGCCTTCGTAAGCACGGGTGGTGGTTTCGTCTACTTGGCTAAAGACTTCGAAAAGTTTGGTTTGACCCTCTTGGGAAATGCCTGGTCCAGAGTCGCGGACAAAGAGTTTCACGTCGCTGTCTTGAACGGTCAGTCCCAACTCAATGGTTCCGCTCTTTGGTGTATATTTCAGTGCGTTGGATAGATAGTTGAACACTACTTTTTCCAGAGCATCGGTTTCACTCATAACCCAAACCGGTGCACCTTTTTCATCCAATGTTTGGCCATCACGGGTTACTGTGAACTGGATGTCTTTGTTGGAACAAGCCGAGTGAAAGTAGTCACCGCAGATATGGATAAAGCGGTTGAGGTTGAGAGGCTCCAGTTTAAGTTCGGCTTTACCCGCCGATATTTTCTGGAAGTCTAATAGTTGATTGACCAGCCTTAAAAGCCGCATGGAATTTTTAGTCGCGATTTCAATGTCACGGTTCTCAGGTTGTTCTCGCCGCTGAGCTTCCAGCGGATTGAGAATCAATGTGAGAGGTGTGCGAAGTTCGTGGGACATGTTCTGAAAGAACTGTGTTTTCAGTCGGTCCATTTCCTCGAGTTGCTCTGCGTAACGCTCGGCCTCTTCTTTAAGTTCTAATGAGGCTAAGCGTGCAGACTCTGCTTTCGCCTTTTGCCGCAGCGCTTCGCGGCTGGCATTCTGTGCTTCTTCCGTTTGAATCTTTAAGTCCTCGGTACGTTCGTTGACTTCCTGTTGCAGGTGCTCACCCAAATGTTCTGCCTTCTTAAAGGCCTTGGATACTTGGTTGGATAAAATGCCACTTTGGAGGACAACAAAGGCAATGAAGGTAAAGGGACCAATGTAAATCGTGTCTAGGATTTGCATGGCCAGCATGATGTCATTGGCGGTTCCGAAGATGAGTACTCCAAAGCCAAGAAATATCCAGCGGGCTAGGCGGTTACCCTGTAACGATTGGATACCTAGATAGCCAAGTACGCAGATCAGGCCACCGAGAATATGCAAGTGATAGAGATAGAGATAGGAGGAGTAGGTCACTGGTTTAGTGAAGAGTGTGAGTAGAACCAGGAGTCCGCCGGTCACGTACCCTAAGCCTATTGCGAGTTTTTTGAAGCCCTGATTGGGCAGAAGGCTTTGGATAAATGCATACATGCTCATCACGGATAGAGGCATCGCAACGTTTTCTAGAAATGATATCCAGTGGAATCCTTGATGTGACCAGCCCATACCAATTTGTTGGAAAAAGCGAGAACTCATCCAGTGCAACAATCCAACCGCCATGCATACCGAGGCAAAGCAAAGAGAAGGGAGGTCTTCGCGTCGTTGCAGGAAGAGTACAAAGTGATAGAGGGCTACAATCATTAAGAGTCCGAAAATACCCGCGTTGAGAAGGGTTTGCCGGAAAATGGTTTGAGTGAGAGGTTGAGAGAGCCCCAGTTGAGGCGCATTCCAAATACCGCCTCGAGCCACATGGTAATTGCTTAAGTGCAGCCATACCACAATGGAGCGTTCTTTTGAGTAACCTAGGTTGACGTGGGCATTGACGCGAACGGGAATGGTTCCAGTACTAGATGAAGATGCAACACCTTGATTCATCCTTCCGAGTTCTTGGGTGCCATCGGGCGTGGTGATGACCCAATTGGCTGCAGTGCCAATGGCTTGGGTTGCAAGGGTGAGGTCTTGGCTGCGGATACCCACCGGTAATTTAATTTCAAGGACATAAGTGGCGTGCCCTTGGCCGGATAAGTTTCGGTCGGGATCTTGAGGATGCTTTTGAGTGCTCCAGAGTGAAGGAACTTCAATGGTGTTTGTGTTTTGCGTGCGAAAATCTTGAAGCTGACTTGGGCTTTCTAGCCCATTCCAAGTTAAGAGCCACTGACCTTTAAGGGGAACACTCTCATTTTTTGAGAAGTCCCACTGAGATAAATCCAGGATTCCTTCACTGGCAGTGGGCGGTTGCAAGTGTTCCGTAGTGCAGCCACAAAGAACTGCGAGCAATGCTCCCAAAACGAGAATACGGCTAGAGTGGGCTTTACAGGGCAATGATACTCCCAAACCTGAAGTGACCATTTAGTCGATACGAGCTTTCAGAATGGTCCGAATTAGCCGCGTATGATCTCATCAATATGAAAATCACCGTAAAAGAAAGCGCGGTCGTTTTCCCAGAGAGATTTAGCGAGGTCTCGCAGTGGGTTGAGAATATTGGCTAGGCTTTCCGGTCGAGACCTTGGTACCAAGAGATTCCAGTATGCAATTCGGCCACCTTCGCGCATGCCTTCACCCAAGGTTTTCAAGAATCCTTCGGTTTGTTCCTCCGAGAGATACTCGAAAAGGTCAGAGAGATTGGCTTTGCTGTAATGTCCCGGTTCAAAGTCAGCGATGCATGCATCCAATGGCTTATTTAAAATATGAAATCGGGGCATGAGTGTGCGCAATTTTAGGTAGTTCTCGGGCCGCAGGTAAGCTGGGCCATGGGTTAAATCAGCATAATTTGAAGTGAGCACGAACTCTAAATAGAAGTTGTGCTTGGTGGGGAGATCTTCGCATACGTGTCGGAAACGGTCGTGAAAGAATTGCCCCACGTCCTCAACTTCCACAAATTTAAACTGGGAATGGTCACGACCATGCTCGGCAATCATATCTCGGCTGGTGTAATGCTTGAAAGTCTCCACAAATTTAGGTTCATCGAAATATTTAGCAAAGAATGCCTTCTGAGTCTGACCACCTTCTTGGTTGAGGTAACTCTTGAGAACATCTTCCGGAACAGCGGCCGCAATGAATTTCTCTTGGAAGACGCGAAAGTATTTTTCAAGACGACCGCAATGGACAATACCCATCTCTAAAACATCACGGTTTTGATCCCAGAAGGCTTGTGCCTCCTCTGGCATTTCAGAGCGGATTTGTTGGTATAGGCTCCAGCGGTCTTGGCCTGTTCGAACTCCCATCAACACGATGAACTCTTCGTAATAAAGGTTATTGATAGCGGCTTTTTTCAAGTGACAAACGGCCGTTTGAGATGGGTTCAGATCGACCGCGGTCACACTGCGTGGCTCTTCGAGAAGCATGGCGAGAGCGTTACAGCCGGCGCTGGCGATGGACAGGATATGGTCGTCAGGTCCAATCTGCAGTCCTTTGGTTAAAAGCTCGTAGTCTTCCCAAACCTGCGAATAACGAATGATGGCTTCCTGAAGGACTTCGTTGATTTGTTTTTCTTCACTCATAAACTTTTCCTATTCTTCTTCTCGAATGATTGAGGCCATATTGCGAACGGAGCGGACGACACGTTCCAGGAATTTATAGTTTCTGAATGTATGTGACATGAGGTACATGCAGACGCGGTTAATGGTGAATTCGTGTAGAGCAGCAATGAAACCGCGACGCCACTGGACCGGGTCAAAGGATTGGCCAGATGCTTCTTCAAGACATGTCCGGTGGTACTCAATGTAGGTATCGATTTCTTCCTTG
>CAZZDT010000327.1:0-5147 GCA_964652435.1 uncultured Bdellovibrionales bacterium | reverse complement strand
CGGGCATGTTCAAAGGTGAAACCTGCGCCCGCCGCGGCTGGTTGCTCTGCATGGGCGTAATCGTAAGTGGCAAAGATGGGCGTGACACCATCACGAACGCAAGGTTTGTAGATGGTTATGGGGAGGGTGTCTTCACGTGATGGCGCAGGCGCATCTTGGCTCGGCAGTTCAACGTTGAAGAGTTTCCAGTCCTCGGGATTAGGTGGGAGCTGGTCTTTGTCTTGGTGGACGATGACCGTATTGACGGTGTGCTCAAAACCTCCCAGCACTTCTTTTTCTAAGTCGCTGGCACAATCGGACAAGACGCTAAGGGCATGGTGGGGCTGAACCGCTAAGACCAACTTAGAAAACGTCTCTTCCCGAGTGTCCTCACCTTCGACTTTAAGTCGCACACCATCAGTGTTTCGCTCGACAACCTGAGTGGAAACCCCGGTATGAATATGAACGCCAAGGTTTTTAAGTTTCTCGGCAAATTTTTGAATGTAGGTGTCGTTGTCTACTCGGAAAAGTTCGATGGGCTCATCATCAATGCGGTCTGCATTGTTGAGCCACATCCAAGCCAAAAGTCGCAATGGATATTCAAGGTAGGTTTGAATGGGATGACCAGCAAAGTAATGAATGATACCGCCGACAAATCCTTTAAGGAGAAACTCGTCTGAGACCCCAAGCTCATCAAAAAGCTCACCGACAGTTTTTCCATCGGCTTCTGGGTCCCGTAAGGCTTTGGTAAATGCCAAGACAACCTTTTGCATGGTTTCCATAACCAAAGGGCTGCGCTCGATTTCGTGTCCGTCTTTGGCAAACCAGCCAGCAAAGGGAGAATCAAACCAGTCTTGGGCCTGACCATGAGAGATGGGCTCCACACCAATTTCTTCGAGAATAGACCAGAGGTTCGGCCATTGCCTTTCGCGAAATGCACCAAAGGCCGGGTCGCGCCGGTGTTTGCCATCAACAATGTCTTTAGCACAGGCATGTCCGCCGAGCGTAGGCAGCCGTTCGAACACTTCCACTTGATACCCGAAGCTTGCCAGGGCGAGAGCGGATGCCAAACCTGAGGCGCCGCCGCCCACCACTGCCACTTTTTTGGAAGTAGGGCATTCGTAAGGGTGCGGCGGTTGAACTTGATTGCGTTCGTGTCTTACCCGTTGACTCTTGGCGTAGGCGCTTAGTCTTGCACGGTTGAGACGTCCAAGAGGAAGCAGACCAGCGTCTGAGACATGAAAGGGATTAAAGGCCAGCGACTCCCCATCCATGGGTTTTTGGGCGGGAACCTCAAGCTTGGCCACGCAGTACCAAGGGCTCTTCCAATCGATTCGCTCATCGTCTACCGGGCAGCCGTGGCTGCGGGCATCATCGGGATCTGCAAATTGAATCTCTAAATTGAAATCCAAGGCTCGGGTGGCTTGGCCTACCACCAGTGCCAACGCCTCTTCTAAGCAGCGCGAGCCTCTTTCTTGAATGATTTCGTCGTAACGGGTGCGGTATGCATCGGACAGGACCTCGGTGGCGTCCTGAATGGGGCGGAGCCTATACTTAACGGCCGCGTTTTCTCCCCAGCGAAAAGCCGAGGCTGTATATTGCGTTTCATTGAACACCTGCTGAACCGCTTGCTCTCGGGCCGCGGCGTAGGAGTCACGTAAGGCTGAAGCATCCTCTTGAAAGACCAACTCAACGGGGTCGTTGGTCATAAACACCGGCGAGTTGATAAAGAGAAGGTCGTGAGCGGTTTTTCCTCGATTGGTTAACACCTTCAGACCGAGCCCCACTGCCTGATCCGCATCGTTATCGGGCATACTTTCAAACCGCGGGCCACCGCTGGTTGAGTATCGCAAAATTACATCAAAGGTGTGACCGGCATCGCCAAATACACCCGGCCTAACACTTCCCTTTGGAAGCGATGGAAGTGTTTGCTCCAAAACATGTAGTTTAGCCGCAAGAACCCCCAGGCCTCGTGCGTGAATGCCACGCAGCGCTTGGCCTTCTGGCCCTAATCCGGCCGGGCAGCGATAGCTGTCCACCTTCTCTGAGAACCAATCGTCAATACGGTTATGATCGCTGATTTCACGATTCTCAAAACGGTCTACACTGGCAATGAAAGGGCACTGAGCAGCTGGTTCTTCATTGGCGGGCTCTGCATTTGGATCCCGATGCAGCTCCATTTCTCGAAGGACACTGGGATCGTCTTGCTGGCGCGAGAAAAGATTGAAATCAAAGTCGGGGTCGTTCTTGGCAAAGTCGACCACGATGGCGCTAACAATTTGCTCAGGGGTCTGGTCGTAGGTTTTGGCGTAGTGGTCGATGATATCTTCAGTGGAGGTGTCTTCCGCGAGGAATTGCGGGTTGAGGTCGTGGTCTTCGCCCGCAAAATGACGGACCAGCGCTCCGATGATGGACACTTCATCACGTTGGTAAAGTTTTCCATAGAAGAGGATAATCGCCCGAGCCAGTGAGCCGTACTGGGATATTTCGCCGAGATTGCTTGCCATCAATCATCGCCCTCCGACACTTTGGGAGGCGTTGGTAGTATGGTTTTCTTTTCTGGCGGCAGTGCATCGATGGAACCAAAGAGCATGCGCGAACCCACTGGGAGCGTATTGTAGTCCTGGCCTCGCGCACGTTTTGGAGAACCGTCGCCTTGAAGGGCGGGGCGGCTCAGGTCTGATTGTTTACCGGAGCGACGCTGCCGGGCACCAAAGAGTCTGGCGGAACTTTTGATAGTGTCATCTTGAATGACCCGCATTTCAATTGTGTCCTGGAGAGACGGGCCTTCGCGAGTGGATTGGGATACGGCTTGTAGAATTCTTGAGAAGCGAGTGGCCAATGCATCCAGTTCGCGCTGATTCATAAGAGCGGCTTTGCAACGCCATCTTCCGGCGAGTTCTCCGTGTTCATTGATGGCGATTTCCATAATCGAGTGCGAATGCATAGGGAGCCGGTCCGCATTGCTGGACTTCGAGGATGCGTCGGTGAAGGTCCCTGAGTCGAACGGATGTACTCTTTTGGGTGTAGCTTGGGATGGCTGCCCGATATTGAGCACTGCCCAACTCAATTGTTCACGCTGGGTAGAGCCGTGTTCAAGCACCTCGTGAAGGAGTGCCAAAGGTATCTGGTGCTCTATGGCCTGATGAAAGGTGGAGTCGTTGTTGGTGACCATGTCCTTAAAGGACGTATTGCGGGGTACCTTAACGCGTACCAAGGTGGCTTCGCTGCAGGGAGCAATCAGGTTCTCGGTGTTGGGTTGTCGCCCCGATACCGGCATCTCAATGATGAGTTCGCGTTGTCGGTAGCGTCTGGAGAGGACCGTGGCATAGGCGGTGAGAAACACACCCCGAGGGTCGGTTTTCCAGCGTTCGCATGCTGCAATGAGTCCCCGCATGGATTCCGCATCGATTTTAATCTTCGTGGAGATGGCTTCTAAGGACGAGCCCGGGTTGCGATCCGCGGGTATTCTTAAATGGGTTAGGGGTGGCCGCAGGTAGGTCTTCCAAAAGCCGATTCGACGGTCGAATGCGTGAGTCTGTAAAAGACCTTGCTGCCAGTGGCCAAGGTCCACGAGCTGGTAGGGAAGTGGTTCAATCTGTGGTGTGGATTCTTGTTCGGCTTTCGCAAGACTGTAGAAACGTGTGAGCTCGTCACGAAAGATTCGAAGAGATTGTTGGTCACAGATGGCTTGATGAAACACGCCCACCAAGAGCATCTTCGTTTCGCTCAACCGCAATAGACTCAAGGCAAATGCATCCTCGGCTAGGTCGAGCCTGCGGCCCATCATGGTGTGGGCTTGCAGATAGGCCTCTTCTTCGCTTTGCACATCAACAATCTGGAGTTTGTCTACTGGCCACTCCGTTTGAACAATCTGTCCATAAGAGCCGTCTCGGCGTCTTTCAAAGGTTGTTCGCAGCGCTGTTTGGGTATCCGTAAGCCACTCAAGAGCTTGTTTGAAAGCTTCCACCGAAAGTTCGCCTTCAAACCAGCCGCAAACCGTAAGGTTGTTTGGTTCGGCGTAGGGATTGAGGTGCTCAATCAGTGCCGCTTCTTGTGCATAAAGCAAGGGGTGAATAACGGTCGAAATTGTATCTGCGGTGGCAGTTGGGTGAACCTTAAGCTCTGGCATAGGCTCACGCGCTTTGGACATACCCGTTGCGTCACCTTCGATTAGGTGGGCGGCCAGTGCTGAAGCCGTGTCCATCTTAAGCAGGGTATTGATATGGATGGCGGCGTGAGGGTGTTCTTTGTTGATGGCATCAACGAGTTCGCCGGTTGCAAGTTGGGATAGGTTTAGGGCAGGCAGTGAAGTCTCAGGTGGCAGGGGTTCAGTGGACCCTGTTAGCTGAGTCAGTGTGCGAAGAATCATTGCCAGCGTCTCTTCGTAATCAGGTGTTGAATCAAAATCGCTGACCGGCGCGGTCCATACCCCATGGGGCAAGGTATCTAAGGTGTTATCCAATAATCTTTCACGGCACTCAAAACGTCTCAATTTACCACTGGATGTCTTTGGGATACTTCCTGACTGAATCAATGCGATGGTCGATACTGTGACTTTATGTTCGGATGCCAAGCATGTTCGAATGGCATTGAAAACGGTGGGTTGATCGATGTCTGGGCTTCTTACTTCTGCCACGATGGCCAAGCGTTCTAGGGAAGTGGATGTTTCCTCGTATGAAACGGCGGCAATGCGGCCCGGGCGCAGGTACTGCCGTGTGTTGGTGGATAGAGTGACTTCAAGGTCTTCCGAGTAATGGTTCTTACCCGCCAAAATAATCATGTCTTTTTGGCGTCCACAGATAAAGAGTTCCCCGTTTTGAGCGGATACAAATCCGAGGTCACCGGTACGAAGATACTCATTAGTGTTGTCTGGGACATCCGGCAGGCGTGCGTGGAAGGCGGTTTGCGTCAGTTCGGGTTCTTTAAAGTAGCCGATTGTCTTACTCTTGCTTGAAACCCAGATCTCACCCACTCGGCCAGGAGGCATGGTTTCCACCGGGTCTCCATCTGGGTTGATGCGAACCACTTGAAGGTCGGTATTGTATCTGACGATGCCGTTTCCGACCAGTTCAAGGAGGCGTTCGTCACCGGCCTCATCAAAGTCGTCTTCGGCGTCAGCCGGGAGTGCTTGCCCGCGCTCTTCGAGCGGCTTACGTAAAAATCTC
>CAZZDT010000326.1:0-5148 GCA_964652435.1 uncultured Bdellovibrionales bacterium | reverse complement strand
GGGAACGGCCTTTTTCATAAGGCCGTTTAGATGGGGCCCAAGCCATTTGAGAACGAGGATGGCTATGACCCCCAAGGGAAGCGCGCCTATAAGCGTTGAATTCAGATCGATCCCCGCGTTTGCAAATGCTATGGCGAAGGCTATGTGTCCAAGAAGAAAAGAGCCAATGCCCATCAAAAAAATTGAATTGGACTTTGGAATCAGGAGAACGTCTCCCCCGAGACAAAGTATGAGGCCCACGAAAATAATAATTCCGTAGGTCGAGGAGAGGGCACCGCATTCGAGGGCGGTAATAATAAATCCAAGTGCCGCCAATGTTTTAAAAAGCCAGATTCCGAGACTGTGTTCTTTTTGGGTCGCGACCATAAAGATGGGGCAACTGATTAATGTGAGCAATGGACCTACGAGCACTTGGAACTCCTGAACTGGAATTATACGGCTTGGAATTTAAATTGCTTGAGTGCTGATTGTATCGTGGAAACGTGAATTTCCACAATATCACTGATTTGTTCTGCATACCCACCGGCCATGGTGATAACCGTGGGAATTTGATGCCCCTCACACCACGAAAAGACGCAGTGGTCTCGTTCTTTAAGCCCTTGTTTGCTCAGCCCCAAGCGTCCAAATCGGTCGTGCATGTATGGGTCAGCCCCGGCGAGGTAAAATACAAGATTGGGCTCGAATCGAGCTGCAATATTTTGAAGTGCCTCCTCTAAAGCCTGGAGATACTCTGTGTCTCCTGTTCCGTCGGGCAGGGCGATATCCAGATCGCTGGGATGTTTATGGTAGGGGTAATTCTTGGCTCCATGAATGGAGAATGTAAATATAGAGTCGGCCTCTTCGGTCATCGCTGCGGTGCCGTTGCCTTGATGTACATCGCAATCAATGATGAGGATTTTGAAGCTCGGATGCTTTTTTTGGATTTGTCGGGATGCGACGACCACGTCATTAAAAACACAAAAACCTTCGCCACGGTCCGAGAATCCATGGTGTGTACCACCGGCTAAATTGATTCCCAGGCCGTAGGTGAGGGCTGCTTCAGAAGCCTCCAGGGTTGCTCCAACAGATCGTAATGAACGTTCGACCATGGCTTCAGACCATGGGAAACCAATGCGCCGGGTCTCTTTGTCGGTGAGTTGTCCCTCTAAGACCCGGTGGACATATTCCGGGCAGTGGGCGTCCACAAGCTCCTGGGGGGTCGCTGCCCGTGGTATTTGTAGATGGTCTGGAGATACAATTTGCTGGCTGAGAAGGGATTCGCGGACCCTTTCGTATTTCTCCATGGGAAACTTGTGACCCTCCGGAAGCGGCAGGACGAAGGTGTCGGTATAAAATATCTGCAAAATAGCTCCTTCGGAGGCTTGAGATTAACAAAACCATGCCCTGACGAAAAGCTGCCAGTAATGACGCTGATAGGCTTTTCTGGCTTCACACGACAAGAGTCATGGGTTATTCAGCTCTATATTATTGGTAGATTTTTATTGTTTTGGGAGTTGTGATGACTGAGCAAGATGCAATGCATAAACGTATTTCAGAGGTGATCGAGGCTGAGAAAGTCGTTCTATTTATGAAAGGAACCCGTGTTATGCCGCAGTGCGGTTTTTCGAATACGGTCGTTCAGATTTTAGACAGCATCATGGATAACTATCAGACCGTGAATGTTCTAGCGGATCCTGAATTGCGCAGTGGAATCAAGACTTTTTCGAATTGGCCGACGATTCCTCAACTCTACGTTGAAGGTGAATTTATCGGTGGTTGTGACATCGTAAAGGACATGTTTGCTTCAGGTGATTTGCATGCGAAGCTGGGGGTTTCTTATGAGGCTCCAAAGGCTCCGGCGATTACTGTCACCGATTCAGCCAAAGCAGCGCTGGAAGCAGCCATGGCGGACATGGGCTCTGATGGCCAAATGCTCCATCTGACCATCAATTCGGGCTTTCAGTCTCAACTGCAATTTGGTCCCAATGATCCCAATAAGCTGCGAGCCGAGTCCAATGGGATGACTATCCTTACGGATTCAGATTCCGCCAAGCGCGCTGAAGGGCTTGTCTTGGACTTTGTAGAAGGGCCAGAAGCCAGTGGCTTTAAGATTGAGAACCCAAATGCACCCAAACCAGTCGAGCAGCTCAAAGTCGCTGCCGTAAAAGCCTGGATGGACGAAGGTAAGAGCTTTGTCTTCATCGATGTACGTGGTGAGGATGAGAGAGCAACCGCTAAAATCGAGGGTGCTCGGATGCTTGATGATGCGCTGCAGGATGAACTTGGCAATATGGACCGGGATACGGTTCTTGTATTCCACTGTCATCATGGTGGGCGCAGTCAGCGTGCTGCAGACCATTTTTCCGGCCAGGGTTTTCGTAATGTCTACAATATGGCCGGTGGAATTGATGCTTGGTCACAAGAAATTGATGACTCCATCGCCCGCTATTAAGAAATTTTGTCACCCTTAAATGGCTGCGGACCGAATCGGTTTTTATCTTAACTGCCTTCAAATGGTGCATAAGTGTTAAATAAAGGGCAATGAACCTATTATTTATCTTTGCACCACCTCCTTTTCTGGTTTAAAAGAAACAGCCTCACTATTCGCTGGCATACAACTGAATGTTGGCGAACGGGTGTGTTGAAGGTCTTCTTTTTCACATCTTTGGTGAGTGACTCGTTGTGAGTCAAATTGAAACGACGCGCAAAACGCGCAAGATGTACCAGGAGGGTATGATGGCTGCAAAGAAGAAAAAAGCACCAGCAAAGAAAAAGGCACCTGCAAAGAAAAAGGCAGCTGCTAAGAAGAAGAAGCCAGCAAAGAAAACCACTGAAATGGTTCTCGTTGTAAGCAAAGCAAAAGAAGCTCTTAAAGCTTCTGGCTGCAATGTTGGTGGTGATGCACTTGAAGGTCTTAACGCTGTTGTACATCAGTACATCGCAGCTGCTGGCCGTCGTGCACAAGCAAATGGTCGTAAGACTATTCGCGCCCACGACTTCAGCGCATAAGTCTAATTTTGTATTAGCAAATCGAGAAAGCCCAAGGTGTTTCACCTTGGGCTTTTTTTTTGCTTAAGAGGGTGAATCCCTTAGAGCCCTTTAGATAGCTGTTTCAGAGCTTGCCAGACATCATCTACCTCGATGCTGGTGAGGCAGTTAAGATGTTCTTGAGGACAACTTTTGCGGCCATAGAAATGGCACGGCGAGCATGATTGATTCTTATAGACGTATTGATTGTTATCGAAATGAAATTGTTCGGGTGAGGTTGAACCAAAAATGGCCACTGTTGGAATCCCAAGACCTCGAGCAATGTGCATGGGGCCGCTGTCATTAGCAATATAAAGAGAGGTGTGTTGAATCAGCGCACCGAGCTCCTCAATAGGGGCATCAAAGACACTGCAAACCTCTACTTGAGATAAGATTTGTTGCGCTAATGGTTCTTCAGCTGGACTTCCAATGGTCAAAACTTGAAAGCCTTTGGCCTTCGCTCTCTTCGCTATTTCCGAAAATTTTTCTGCTGGCCAGCGCTTTGTAAACCAGTTGGCGCCGGGAGAAATACCAAGTGTTTTTTGCTCAAAATTAAATCCAGCCTTTACAAGTCGATCTCGAGCGAGCGCTTTTTGGTTGGGTGAGACCTCAAATTGGATCGTTTCTCGGGGTACTTTATGACCAACAACAGCATCAATGACTTGGTGATGATCTTCTACAATTTGACTTTTGGGCTCGTGACGGGCCCATCCCAACCGAACCGAGGTAGATTCCCAGATACTTCTTGGGGTTTTTGCAGCCAGTGTTGGAATAGAATTGAACCTGCGTAGCGCTTTGCTTCTCATCTGAACGTGTAAATCGATGATTCCGTCAATTCCAGCAGAACTGACTTTCTTACGCAGAGATTGAATGCTTTCGTTGGGTTCTAAGCACAGTACGCTGTCCACAGAGCTCTGAGGTTGAACCAGGCAGGCGAAATGCTTCTTTGTGAGATAGGTAATATGAGTGTCAGGCCATGCTTTTTTGAGCGCACGGATGGCCGGGAAAGTGAGAATAATATCTCCGATGGCCCCAAATCTGATAACCAGTATGCGTTTTGGGTGCTCTTTGCTCATAATCAGGTAGATCTTGCCTTATATTGGAAATCCAGTGATGTCTATCTACGTTATCTCTATCAAGATCCGGCGAGATTCCGTACTTTTTTACTTTTCAGAGTGCTGGTAGGCCGATAGGAGCCCTGTCTAATTTGAATTCGGTCTGAAGAGGAACCCTTTGAGCTCAGATTCCAACCATAAGGTATCGGTCGTTATACCTACTTACAATCGCCGGGGAACACTGGGGCGGGCCCTTGATTCTGTCCTGGAACAGACTCATCCCGTCCACGAGGTGATCGTGGTTGACGATGGCTCAACCGATGGGACGGCAGCTTGGCTTCGGGAGCAGTATCCTCAGGTGCATGTCATTGAGCAGAGTAATCATGGGGTGAGTGCAGCTCGCAATCACGGAATTCGGGTGTCCAGTGGGCAATGGTTAGCGTTTCTTGATTCGGATGATGCATGGTTGCCAAAAAAGCTGGAGTTACAGCTAAAGGCCTTGGATGCTGATCCACAGATGCGGCTTTGTCATACTGAGGAGATTTGGATTCGAAATGGGCGACGGGTGAATCAAATGAAGAAGCATCAAAAGTCCGGCGGTTGGATTTTCGAACGTTGTCTTGAATTGTGTTGTATTTCCCCGTCGAGCGCGCTGCTCAAGCGTGAAGTTTTCGAGGAACTCGGAGATTTCGATGAGTCGCTTCCTGCCTGTGAGGATTATGACCTCTGGTTAAGAATTTGTGCTCGAGAGCCTGTCCTCTATTTGGAAACTCCTCTGATCAATAAATATGGTGGTCACGAAGACCAGCTTTCTCGTCTTCATCCTGCAATGGATCGCTTTCGGATTCAGGCTTTGGAGAAAATTGCTGATTCAGAGGATGTAGATCCCGACAAGAGACGGTTAGCACGTCTAGAAATGAAGAAACGTTTGGAGATATTGATTCTTGGTGCCCGTAAGCGCGACAACACCGAGTGGCTGGAGAAGTTCTCAACCGAGTTAAGAGGGGTGAACGCGAAATTGGAGGGTGCGATATGTCCGTGAACCAACACGCAGGTTTACGGTGGGTTGTTGCTCTGCCCAGTGAAG
>CAZZDT010000325.1:0-5149 GCA_964652435.1 uncultured Bdellovibrionales bacterium | reverse complement strand
TACACCATTCGTAACAGCTTCATGAAAGTGGACCCAACGCATCAGTATGAGCCACGTGCGTACAAAGGTCCTGAAACTGAGTTGTTTGGTTACTTCGATACAGTTCGTATGACTTACGACGGCCAAGAAGGCATTCGTGAGCAGAACAAGAAGCGCTACATCAACCGTCACAACATTTGGGTTGACCCTTACAATGCAGACGGAACCGTAAAGCCGTACAATCAGCGTTTGGCGAAACCTATCGTTTACCACGTGAACCCTGATTGGCCGAGTGCAGAAGAAGATCCTGTCCTGAACGAAACGGCTCAAGAAGTTGCTGACGATTGGAACCGCGTGTTCATGAACGTCATCACTCAGTTGCAAGCACGTCCACCAGCAGGCGGTCGTATGTATGTTCTTTGCCCGAACAACCCTGTTCTTGAAGGCGACCCAGCAGAGTGTGGTGAAGCTGGAACACGGCCTCGTATGGGCGACATTCGTTATTCTTTCATGGCGTATGTTCCTGACTACATGACCTACGGTCTGCTTGGTCTTGGGCCATCAAACACCGACCCTGAAACTGGAGAAATCTACAGCGGTATGGGTTACGTTTATCACCACAATGACACGGCTGCTTGGGACACCACGCAGATGATTCTTTTGCTCAATGGCGATCAAGATCCAACCGAATACATCAATGGTATGGACCTGACCGATTGGCGTGACAGCTTCAATTCCAATGCGGCTGAAATTCAGACTGGGCCTAATGGAGAGCATCGCCCCTACATGAGCCATGGTGCACATCGTTACAGTGCAAGCCTCAAAGATGCTGAGGAGATGGTAGAGAAATTCGTTGACTCTCAAAGCAACACTTACTGGGAGGGCCGTCGTCGTCCAATCAACGATGAAGATGTGGCTTATCAGCAAGAACACGGCTTCAAGAAGTGGCTCTACACACAGCTACCTACTTTTGAAGAGCGCGGTTTGATTCGTAAGAAGAACGGTGTTGCGGATGCTCGCTTGGCTTCTTTGCGAGGCTCAACCATTGAAAGCTTGATGGTTGCACCGCTTATCAACGATATGTGGTCTGTTCACCTAAGCAATGGCGTTAAGACGTACGAAGAAGTTCTGGAACTTGCCAGCCCACTTCGTAAGGGTCTTCGTGCTGATTTGGACGAAGCGTTTGACGTTTTCGCCGAGCAGCGAACCATGTACACCCGCGCGACTGCAGACGATGCTCTGATGGGTCTTGCACGTGAGTACAAGAACGCAGGTCTTACACCGCAGCAGATTTACGATGATGTTCGTAAGCGTATTTACCGGGCGGTACTTGCCCACGAAGTTGGACACTCATTGGGTATGATGCACAACTTTGGTGCTTCTGATGACTCTTTGAACTACTTCAACAAGTACTGGGAATTGCGTACAGCTGACGGAACCGTTGGTCCACGTTTTGCTGACCGCAACGGTCAAAATGCTGACCCGATTACTCAAGAAGAAATTGACGGCAAGATTTACAACTACGCTTACAGCTCGGTTATGGATTACGCCGGTCGTTACACCATCGATGGCACTGGCCTCGGCAAGTACGACGAAGCAACCATGATGTTTGGCTACGGTGACCTTGTTCAGGTTTACAACAACACCGGTACTGCTGACACCAACTTGCTCAATAGCTGGTTTACCGACAGTGGTGAGCCCATGACTTGGTACAACTCTGGACCGGTTGTGACGCACTACACCGAGTTCTACAACAAGATGGGCGCGGGTCTTTGGGAAGATAACAACCGTTCTTGGGTGCCAGTGAGCACTTTGAATGAAGATTATTCTGCGGATAACACAGGCCGTGCGCGTGTTCCTTACGTGTACTGCTCGCACAACCGTTACAACCTTGGCGATAGCTGCTTGACCCGTGATTACGGTGCAGACTCTTATGAGCGTCTCGCTGGTATTCTTGATGATGCCAACACGTGGTACATCACAAGCAACTTCCCACGCGGTAAGATCAGCAGCCGTTACTTCTACTGGAACTACGTGCCTCGTAAGCTGGCTCGTAACTACATGCGTGTGAAGAAGTGGCATGACGTCTACGGTCTCTACAAAGAATTGCTACCTCGTTACTACGAGCCAGAAATTCTTGAGAACTTTTACACCGACCAGAAGTTTGGTTACGGCGCCCAGACCATGGGTGTTCACAATGCATTCAACCACCTCGTTCAGACCATGCTGATGCCAACCATTCAGCAGTTCGGTACGGAAGAGGATTTTGAAGGCAATGAGATCATGGGTGAGTATCCCTACACCTCAGGCGGTGAGTTTGAGACAACCATTGAAAATGGTCGTTACTACGAGACAGCTTGGTCTTACGGTTTCAACAATGAGCGTGAGTGCGGTTACAACTGGTATGAGTGTTTCCACCACGTAGGATTCTACCTTGATAAGATTATGGCGGTTCAGGCGTTGACCAATGCGGACACCAACTTTGTTGGCCGTTCAACTCCAGAAGATGTTCGTGAATGGGCCATCGGTATGGCCAACAGTTTCCGTCCACAGCTTATGGAACTTAACCGTTCTATGATGAGTGCTGACTGGAGCCGTGTTGGACCGTATGTTGAGAATGGTCAGCTTAAGTTCCCTGATTACACGGGTAACTTGACCGATGTGAACACCAACCTCATCGATCCATTGGCGACATTTACCGTACAGCTTTACTGGCAGGTTCTTGGCCAGGCGCGATTCCAAGGTAACTTTGACCAGTCGTTCCGATACCAGTCGGGCATTTGGCTGAAGGGAACCGGCGAAGAGCCTGATATGGCACCCGAAGAGATTGTAGAGTTTACCGATCCGGTAAGCCGCAACACATTTGGTGCTCGTCGTTACAACGGTGAGGGCGCAGCGGAAATGCTTCTTGAGCGTGCGAACCGCATGCTTCAGCGCTCTGATTACTGTGAAGGCGTTGATTGTCTTGAGCCGGAAGGCGACGGCTGGACTACAGAGAGTGTTTCTATGGAACTGAACAAGTTGGTTGAGCTCATCGAGCTTACGGCCATTGTGACCAAGTACATGGAATCAAGCCAGCCAATCGGCGATCCCTACTCTCCATAAGAGTGGGTAAGCTTAGATAGCTACTGAAAAGCCGGTTGATTCCACTTGGAATCAGCCGGCTTTTTTTTGTTCTGCTTGGCAGTCCGTCGGGGTCTCGGGGCACCGATGGATTTAGACGGGTAGGGTTTTCGGTAGTCTTTTCGTGATCTTGGCGCGAGAAGTGTCGAAATCAGAGACATCTACCAGTACCCGCTCGCCCGGGAGAAGCCGCACGGTGACCTTTTTAAGAAGGCTGGAAAGGTGGGCTTTGACTTGGGGACCATCGTCCAGCTGAACCCGGTACATGAGATTTTGCAGTTCTTCCATGATCTCGCCCGGTTGCCCGTCTGTATATTGATTTTCCATCTTTTTGCCTGTGATTGGGGGGGCGCTGTACATGAACCCCGTCATTCAGTACGATTAATACCACGAGACCTCTGTCTATTTTTTGGGACAGGGTTTGGGAATCATTCAGCGCGGGGGAATAGTTGTGGATCGATTCGATCAATTGGACCAAGTCATCGCCAACAACGAATTGCAGGTTGTGTTTCAACCTCTTGTAGATCTCCGGGATCGCTCGCTTTTTGCCTATGAATCGCTGGCACGTACGACGAGCGCCCACTTTGCTGGACCACCAGAGTTATTTGACGTGGCGGTAGAGTGTGGAAGAGCCGGTGAATTGGGCCGTGTGTTGCGCGGATTGGCGACCAAGCAATGCACCGAAACACCATTGTTTTTGAACGTACATCCAGACGAATTTGGCGATGGATGGTTGATGCAGTCCGATGATCCGATCTTCTTTCATGGTCATCAGATTTATCTCGAGATCACAGAGTCGGTTCCGCTGAAGTACAATGAGATGTGTCACAGCATTCTCAAGGAAATTCGCAGCCGCGGGGTGAAACTGGCGGTTGATGACCTTGGCTCCGGATATTCGAACCTGAAATATATCTCTGACCTTCGACCTGACGTGGTGAAGCTTGATCGCGGTTTGATTGAAGGCCTGACCAAAGGCACTAGGCTTTACCGATTGGTTACAGCCATTGTGAACCTATGCGTCGATATGGGTGCGAAGGTGGTCGCGGAAGGTATTGAAACTGCTGGAGAATTACACGCGGTTATCGATGCCGGTTGCCACTATGGCCAGGGCTTTGCCTTAGCGAGACCAGCCGCTCCGCCACCAGAGCCTGTGTGGCCAGCTGGAGTTCAGTAGACACGGCCCTAGGGAAAATCCTTACTTCCCTCGCTTTTCCACTTGTCGATTTCGTGCCAGTCCCGTAAGACTCCCAGCGGGGAGAAATGGCGGTGATCGATGATTCCAGAAATTCATACGGAATCTTTGGAGGAAAGCATGGGTTTGAACCCCAAAGACAACGATACGGATCACGAATCGACCCCTGATGTCAGCAGTCTGCTGGACCGAATTGCCCAAATGCAGCGAGAGCTTGATGAGTTGCGCTGCTTTCGTGACATGGCTTACCGCGATCCCCTCACGGGACTTCGAAATCGACGTTATCTAGAGTTGCGGGTCGCAGAAGAGCTGCATCGGGTAAAACGTAAGCCTAACGGACACTGTTCTGTGGTCATGATCGACTTGGACGACCTTAAAGTTATCAACGATGAATTGGGCCATGCCGAAGGCGATAGAAGTTTGAAGTGGATTGGTAATTTCCTGACCGCTGAGCTTCGCCAACAGGATGTTTGTTGCCGCATCGGTGGTGATGAATTCGTTCTGGTATTGCCGGATACTGATACGCTGGGTCGTCGTTTGGTTGTTGACCGAATTTGGGACAACTTACGAAAAGCAAATGTTGGACGTGAAGTACCTTTGCGCTTGAGCATGGGTGGAGCCACGTGGCCCATGGATGGTCAGGTTGCCGATGAACTTTTCAATAAAGCAGACCGTGCGATGTACCGTTCTAAGCGTCGCAATAAAGGTGTTGGCCCACGCAGTCGTGTGGCGCAGCCGAAAGTAGCTTCAGCCGATTGATCTTTGTCGGCCTCAGCAAAATCTCAAATGGATAACGAAAGAATTGAAAACGATTCAGCGCTGAGTTGCGCTTCGTTTGAGGCAGGGAAGTAAAAG
>CAZZDT010000324.1:0-5157 GCA_964652435.1 uncultured Bdellovibrionales bacterium | reverse complement strand
TACTGTAAAAGATTTAAAGTGGGTCGAATCCTCCGAGATGGGCAGTTACGAATTTGTTCCCGCTGATGCCGAATCCATGGACCAACTTCTTGGGCAGGGTTAAGCCTTGTCTGGTGCTCCCCATCCACCGCCACCCGGCGTCTTAATCACCAAGGTATCGCCGGCCTGAGCTTGGCATGAAATCTTCCCCGGTAACTCCAGCCTGCTGCCATCTCCTCGGACCAAGACATTTACACCTTTTTCGCCATCCTGTCCGCCCTGGAGCCCATAGGGTGCCAAAATGCGACGTTCCGTCATCAGTGTAACCGTTGTGCCGTGCAAGAACTTGTATGCACGCTCGATGCCCGATCCCCCCGGGTGCATGCTCATCTCGTCATGCACCGGGCGAATCGCATAGCGTATCATTTGAACGGGAAAGAGCCTCTCAATCTCCTCGACTGGAGTATTCAGCGTGTTGGTCATATGGACATGCAGAGCACTGGCGCCCGAAGCGGAAGGACTGCCACCACAGCCGCCCGCCAAGGTCTCATAATGAACCCAGCTTTTCGCGGGGTTATCCGGGACTTGACCACCGATCAAAACATTGTTCATGCTACCGCAAGAGGCTGCGGGGATTTCAAGGGGCTTAAAAAAGCTCAATGCCCCGAGCAAGGCATCCACAAGTCGCTGAGATGTTTCAACGTTGCCCGATGAGACCGCAGAAGGATAGCTGGCATCACATATGGATCCGGGCCGAGTGATCACTTGAATGGGACGCATAATGCCACCACTGGATGGCAACTCTTCTGGAGCCAAACACCGAAATGCGTAATAAGTGGCCGCCAGTGTGATTGCACGCACCGCATTCAGCGGGGTCTCACAGGAGTCGGCAGACTTAGAGAAATCCACACGCGCCTCGTCATCAAGTATCTCTAGCTTTACGTGAATATTCAGAGGCGTGTCATGAATACCATCTGAATCCAGGGCATCCGTGAATTCGTGTACACCGTTAGGGATCGAGCGAATAATTGAACGCATTCGGGCTTCGGCATATGCGAGAAGCTGTGAATTCAGTTCAGCCATCAAGTCGGCGCTTCCTATGTCAGCGGCCAGTTCCCGAAGTCGCTCTTTTCCAACATGATTGGCTGCCTCCTGAGCACGCAGGTCGCCGCTTCGTTCATGAGGGGTGCGGGACGACTCGATAAAAGAGGCGCGCACCGAATCATCGAGAAGCGTAGGACGTATTCGGAAACCCTCGTCGTAGATGGTCAGTGTTCGCGTCGAGCCATCTTCGGTAAATGGCGCGGGCATACTGCCTGGACTGATGCCACCGATGTCCGCGTGATGGGCTCGGTTTGCAACAAAAAAGGCAGGCTTGGACCCGTGGTCAATAAAGACGGGCGAGACCAGGGTCACATCAGGCAGGTGGGTGCCCCCGCAAAAAGGGTCATTTAGAATGACCGTATCGCCAGGACTGAACTCGATATTGTCGATGGCCGCCTTGACGCTCATTTCCTGGGAGCCCAGATGTACTGGGATATGAGCCGCCTGAATAAGAAGGTTCCCACTGCCATCAAAAAGGGCGCAAGAGTAATCACGCCTTTCTTTGATATTTGCAGAATAGGACGAGCGCATTAATGCCGCGCCCATCTCTTCCGCAATGGATGTAAGCCTTTGCCGATGAACCTCCAGGCCCAGCTTGGATGCCGAGGCATCGACTTTCCGAGAGGTCTTACTGGTTAGTTTGCAGACGATTGTGCCGTTGCTTAGCTCAGTGGCCGTCCATCCGTGAGGCAGCCACAAGGTCGCACTGTAGCGCGACACGACCGCAGGGCCTTGATGAGAAACGGTGGTTTGCGAAGGGGAAGTGAGGCCGACTCTGCCTGCATGGTTCCGAACGTGAATGCGATATGAGGTAAGTTCAAACGCCTCATTCGATTGGGGACGCCAACCATAGAGTGTTTCGTGTCGGGATGCCAAGGCCTCACCCAGGGCGTCCACAAGCCCACCGGGTCTGTCAATACGCCGAAGCTCGTCAACAACATGAATGGTTGCTAGATCACCGGCTAAAAGCTGAGTTACCGGTATCGCCATGTCGTGGCTTTGACCTTCCAGTCGACAATCGAAGTATATCTCGATTTCACGATGCAACTCAGGACTCCGGCTGCATGCCTGACCCAGTTTTTCTTCCACCTCCTGGAGGAATTTCTCCGAATCAAAATCATTGCTATGGGTATACCGCGCATAACTGCGGGCATACTCAAGCGGAGAGGACTGGATGCCAATGGCAGAAAGCACACCCGAGTCCGGCGGAAATATCAAGGTGGATATCCCGAGTTCCTGGGCCACCGCACAGCCATGCAGTCCACCGGCACCACCAAAGGCCACCAGGGCCAGCTTACGCGGGTCCACACCCTGATCCATGCATATATTTTTACAAGCTCGAACCATTGTGGACTCTGCGATGGCGATGATTGCCCTTGCGGTTTCCTTAAGCTCAGCTCCAAGCCGATCAGCAAGTCTTTGGACTGCATCTTCCGCTGCCTTTCGGTCCAGGGCCATGGATCCGCCTAGCAAGTGGGTGATTCGCCCAAGGACAACATTGGCATCCGTTAATGTTGCAGCCGCACCGGGTCCAGCCCGCCCATAGGCCGCAGGGCCCGGAAGCGCTCCGGCGGACTCAGGGCCTACCCGCAGCGCTCCGCCATCATCGATACTCGCAATAGAGCCCCCACCAGCACCCACTGTCTCTATGGGCAGCATGGGGGTACGCAATGGAATATGACCGACACAGCCATCCACCTGAGGGAAAAGGTCACCTTGGGCAATGCTGACGTCCGTGGAGGTGCCGCCAATATCTAGACCCAGTACGTCGGTAAAACCAGCATCGCATCCCGCCGCCCATGCTCCGCGGACGCCGCCAGCCGGACCACTTAGAGCGGTCTTAACCGGAGAGTCAATGGCTTCACTTACCGGAAGCCGACCCCCAGAGGAATCCATGACGGTCAGAGCGGCGGGTTCTAAATCCAAAGCCAGCTTGCCCAGGTAATCGCTCATAATCGGTCCGATAAAAGCATTCGCAGCGACTGTCTCCGCTCGCTCGTACTCGCGGCTCAGTGGCGAGAGTTCTGAGGCTAGGGTGATATGCTTATCCGGATAAGAGGCACGCAGGGCTTGCCCAACTGCCGTTTCGTGAGCCGCGTTGACGTGCCCATACAGGAGGCAAACCGCCACCGATTCCGCGCTATTCAACACATTCTTGTTGGCAGCAATGAATGCCTCAATCGATTCCAAGGGCTCGATGATTGCCCCATGATGATTGATACGCCCCTTGATACCCAGGGTGCGATCTCTTGGAATCAAGGCCTGGGGAGGAGTGGGGCAGAGTTCGTAAATCGATGGGCGATTTTGTCGTCGCAAAAGAAGAAGGTCTTCAAACCCTTTCGTGGTTATAAAAACGGCACGAGACCCCTTGGCCTCAAGTAAGCCATTGGTAGCGACTGTTGTTCCATGAGCAACGTGGCGAAGGACACCTGGCAAAACCTTCTGGAGTTCGGCAATACCCTGCAGCACAGCTCTTCCTGGATCATCAGGAGTGGAGGGGACCTTCAAGACCTTGATTTGTCCGTCGCTGCGACGACCTACGACATCGGTAAATGTCCCGCCAGTATCAACCGCGACATCTAAGTGGAGCGCTCGAGAATCCAATTTGAAATCACCTCGTAAGTTTCATGACGCTCTCGCTCGTTGAGAATTTCATGCTTCTCACCGCGACGAACGTGAATCGTCTTATCGTCCGCACTGAGCCTTTCTGCAAGGGTGCGGTTATCATGAGGCGATGCGACAGGATCGCAGTCGGAAAAGAGGTAGAGCAAAGGCTTCGGGAACGAACGATAGCCTTTCACGCGTGCCTGGGCCTTTTCGCATTCGTTGAACCATCCAGCGGTGGCCGTCGGAAAAATGAGTGGGTCGCGCTCGTATCTTCGGACAAACTCTTCGACATGGGTTAAGCCGTTGGGGTCAATACCCGAAGGAATCGCTAGAGTCGGCGCGAAATTGCCGGCCAATCTCCCGGCGAAAAGCTTCGGTGCCGGGACCGGCATAGCCAGCCCTAGAAACGGGTTAGACAAAACCACGCCTTGGATATTTGGAACCGCGCTAACAACATAGTCCAACGCAACCAAGCCGCCATGGGAATGGCCCAGAAGGAACCGGGGCACCTCGGGATTGCTTTGCTCAAGGGTGATGGTTACATCTTCGTGAAAATGTTCAAATGCATCACAGTGGCCGCGAATGCCATCGGAATGACCGTGGCCGCGAAGGTCCACGGCTAGAACCTGGATTCCCTGGGCCGCCATGGCGTGCGCAAATTCACGGTATCGACCACCGTGCTCCGCGTACCCGTGGATAATAACAAGTTCGGCCACGGTTTTTTGAGACTCAGGAGTCCAGCGCCTCATAAATAATTGAAGGTTGTCGTGGCTACGACATAGGATTTCGTTGTGAACTACCGGCATCCCAGTTCCTTTGTGAAGCGTCTAGGAAACTTTTATACATGACGCACTGAGTCTTTCAAGGACTATGGGCTTTCTTTGGCCGCCTCGACTTCGGCAGGAGGGCTCTCTCCTTCAGCACCCGTATCAGGAGGGTCTTGAGCCTCAGCCTCGGGCGGATCGTCGCCTACCTTAGCGGATTCATCATCAGAGGCAGACTCATCGGTTTCTTTGCCATCTTCGGCATCGGTCCCTTCATCGGAATCTAGCTCGTCGTCCTCATAATCCTCATAATCCTCATAATCTTCATCATCATCATAATCCTCATCATCTTCGTCGTCTTCGTCGTCACCTGCGGCCTTCATCAGGTCCTGCAGGGACATGATTTCACCCACCGGCTCTTTCTTGGTTCCATAAAGCTCCTGAAGGAGCTCTCCTGGCCCAAGCGAGATACTTGGAATGTAGGTAACCATAACAATGCCGATAAGCATTAAGCCCGTAAACGGCACAACCGAACGAACCACTTCGCCGATAGGCTTCTTGAAAAGGGTGCTGGAAACGAAGAGGTTAAGCCCCAGGGGCGGTGTAAGGTAACCAATCTCAAGGTTAACAATGAAGACAATGCCGAGGTGAACCGGATCAATCTCAATGCCCGGAGCGGCGGCCATCGGAACAATCAGTGGTG
>CAZZDT010000323.1:0-5157 GCA_964652435.1 uncultured Bdellovibrionales bacterium | reverse complement strand
TTCGGTGATGATAAAGAGGCGGCCCGCCAATGGCTCAATCATATGCGAGAGCAGCCGCTTTAAAGCTTCTGGGCAGCTTTGTAGATTTGGTTGAGTCGACTCTCAAGGAGTGTGGTTAGAACGCCACTTTGAGTTGCGAGAGCACCGGTTAAGGTTTCTCGACACACTTTCTGAAAGTTAGAGCGTAGCTCTTTGTTTTGGGCTAACCCTACCGCGATTTCGATGTATTCCTCGCAGCTTTGAGCAATCCAGCTTTCTTGTCCAATATTTCGGAGATATGTGCTGGAAATTCGCGATGCGAAAAAATCACCGATTTGAGTTACTACGGGGATTCCCATCCACAGTGTTTTCATAATGTCGGTGCCTCCGCCAAATGGAAAGCAGTCCAAACAGATATCGACGTCGTTGTAGAATGATTCGTTATTTGGTGTATCTTCGCTGATTGGAACAAGCTCGATTCTATCGCTGGCGATCCCTGATGCCAGGGCTTCGCGCATGACAGCACGGTTTATATGAGGGTCACTGAATGCAGTGTCTCTGAGCTTGAGTCTGCTACCGGGCACTAGCTTTAGAATCTTGGACCAAGTTTGCATCATTCGATGGGTAATCTTCGAGCGCTTTTGAAAAACACCGAAGACGATGGATCCGTTATCGGATTTTTCTTGAATGCTTGGCAAAATGTCGGCCACTTCGCATGGAGCGAAGAGTGGTAGCTCTAGAATATGTTCTGACCAATCATCTCGTTCATCAAGGGGAATCAGATTGCGATCTGCGATGACAAAGTCGAGGTACGGCAGTTGCAGTGACCGCGTTGTGCAGAGCCAGCTTCCTTGTAGGGCAGATGGTCTCAATGCTAGAAGCTCTAATATTGAGGAGTGATTACTCATTGTAATCAAGATATCAATCTCATCGATCAGCATCTGATTGGCTACGGCTTTGGGATCCTTCAGGATGGGCCGGAGTACTCCATCCCACATTTCGCTTATACTTACGTTGTTTGTATAGACGATAATCTCGAATCGGTCTTGGTTGTGACTCTTCAGAACAGGAAGAATCACATTTAGATTGGTTTCGCGAATAATATAAGCGATTCGTGGTTTTTCATGTTCATAGCGTGTGGGATGTGTTGGGTGAGGGCGACTGTTGCAATATCGAATTGCGAATCTTTTGTTGGCCTGATCGACTTGTTGCGGAGGAATGGATTCGCTTTGAGCCTGGGCTTCAAATTTAATTTGATTGAAGTCCGGGTTATCGGGAAATCGATCGGTGGCTAAAATAGAAGCCGCTCGAATGGCTTTCAAGTTACCTTGCTTCCATATGACCTGAAGCCAGGTGTTGTGAAGTTCTTCGTTGTAAGGGTCTCGGTCTACCAGCCATTTTAGAATGCGGGCGGCTTTGGTGTACTGATGAAAGTCGGCCAATACGATAGCGAATTGGTAAAAGTACTCAGTGAACCCTGGATGCGTGGTTACTGCTCCGTGTAAGACGCTGAATGCTCGTTGTCGTTCTCCAAGGTCGAGCAGGGCACTTACAATCGCCATAGCTGAGGCTGGTTTCTTGCTGTGTTTCTTAGCAAGGTAGCTTACCAGAAGGTGGCTCTTTCCCTGAACCCGGAATGTTTCGACCCACCAAAAGTGTGTTTGAACCACCGATGGTTGCAGACAGAAGGAGTACTCAAACACGCGAGCTGCATCAGCGAATTTATTACGCGCCAGCAAAACTCGGCCATGTGTAATGAGTGATTCGAGATGTTGTGAATCGATTTTTAGCGCTTCTTGGACAAATACGGTGGCCTTATCATAATGGCCGAGATGGAAGAGGGATTTGGCTAAGAGGCAATGAAGCTCAGGTAAGTGCGCTAGGGTGCGCAGCAGTGATTGGCCCATGGAGTAGGCTTCTTGGAACTTACCATCCTCTAGACATGCATAGGCCGCTTGAAGCGGGTCTGAGTGGTCTTCTTGACCATTTGTCGAAGGTGGCACCAAATGCATCGTTTTCTCAACCGTATTGAACCGGATTAAGCACCGGACTTTTCGGGGGCTGAAGAGACCATCCCCGTTTATTGTTCATCGTCACCTTTACCTACATCTTGAGTGGTAATTCAGCCGATTCTTTAGGGAGAGCCTCTTGGGGATCAAATATCTGAAAATGTTAATTTTTTTCGTGACTTGGTGAATTTGCGTCCGAGCCGACTCAAGTATTGGTGCGAACCGTCGATAACCCTTCGTTAGGGCATAAGGAGTATGAGAGAAATGCTGTTGAGCGGGGGAGCCGGCGAAAGTCTAAGGGGAGCGGAGCAGAGTCTTCATCTGGCCCGCCAGTTGCGCCGAGAGAACAATCCATTGGAAGCATCAAGGGTTCTAATAAGCGCCCTAAGAGCAGCTCCTACTTCAGCTGCGCTTTATGGGGAATTGGGGATGACCCTCTTTCATTTGGGCCTCATGGAGCGAGCCCTTCATGCTTTGGAAGAGGCTGTCCGGCTTGAGCCGAACGCTTTACAGTACCAACTGAATCTTTCGGGCATCTATCACCATACAGGCCGTCACAGGGATTGTATCAAGGTTGCTTCTCGTCTTTTGGAGGATGATTGTGCTCATGGATTAGCCCATATGAACCTTGGACTTTCATACTCTGCTTTGGGCAAGTGGGATATCAGTATTGGCCACTTTCAGCTGGCCACTGAATATTTACCTAAACACTGTGGCGCCTGGCTTAACTTGGGGCTTGGCTATGAAAATCGATGCGCGGATGAACAAGCGAACAGGTGTTTCAAAGAGGCAGTTAAATTAGAGCCGGAAAATCTACAGGCATGGATTTGTCTGGCTACCAACAACCTGCGTCGAGGTGCTTTTCAAGAGGGTTGGAAACAATTCTCAAAGCGATTTGAAATCGATCCATCGCTTGCTCCAAGAGGGGACACACCCATTTGGCGAGGCGAACCCTTGAATGGGTGCACCATTCATTTGATGGCGGAGCAAGGGCTTGGTGATCTGGTTCAATTTATCCGTTTTGCTAAACCGCTTCATGACCGTGGGGCAGAGGTTCTGGTCTCCGCTCCAGCCATGTTATGCGAGCTTTTGGCGACGGTACCGGGAGTCTCGAAGTGTTACAGCCATGTAGACGATGTGCCAGCTTGTGATTACCAGGCGACGGTCATGGAGCTGCCGCGGTGGTTAGAGATCGATGAAGAGAATATTCCTCTGTCTGGCGGTTACCTGGATGTAAGCGAAGCAAGAGATTCGTTTCATAACCAAATTCAAGAACTCGGAGATAAAGTGAAGGTCGGCATTGTTTGGGCGGGAAACCCCAATCATGTCAATGACAGTCGCCGGTCGATGTCTTTTCAAGATCTTGAACCTTTACTTGATCTTCCAAATATCCAGTTGGTCAATTTGCAATTGGGTGAACAGGCAAAGCAGCTGGAAGAGCACCCGCGCTCAAATGAAGTAATGAACTGGATGCCGAGCTGTATGAATGCTTCTCAAACCGCATCCTTGCTTAAAGAACTCGACCTCGTCATTACGGTAGATACTTTTGTTGCCCATCTTGCAGGTGCGTTGAATGTGACAACCTGGTTGTGTGTAGCAGCCAATCCCGATTGGCGTTGGTTGACGAAACGGGAAGATTCCCCTTGGTACCAGAGTGTGCGGATTTTTCGTCAGGACCATTCAGCTTGTTGGTCATCCGTGATGAAAGACTTAGTTCACGCTCTTGCGAGAGTGTTTCCGGAATAAGAATCTCATCGATTTGAATTCAAGTTTTCGTCAATTCATGCTAGATCGCTGTCATGCTTGTTTATTTGTTTCGTCATGGAATTGCGTGGGACAGAGACGACCCATTATGTCCTCCAGATAACGAGCGCCCGCTTACTTCCAAGGGAATTCAGAAAACAGAAGCCGCTGCCTTAGGTATTCGGCAGTTGAAGCCCAGCATAGAGCAAGTGTGGGTGAGTCCTTATTTACGTGCCCAACAAACCTTAAGTTGTAGCGCACCGATCTTGGAAATCGAGCATCTTCAGCCCAAAATATTCGAGGACATGATACCATGGGGAAGCGTGTCGAGTTTTATAAAACGCGTGGCAAGTACGGATGCTTCGGGAATATTTTGTGTGGGACACGCACCTCATATGGACGATGTGATTCAAGAGGTCATGCATGCTCGAAATGGCTCCGTAAGACTTAAGAAAGCTGGCCTGGCGATACTCAAATATGAAGAGCGGCAATTCACCCTAGAAGGGCTTTATACACCGGCATCTTTACGTCGCTTGGGAAAACTAGAGTATTGATTACGAGTCGCGGGGCCGCTCTCCTGGGGCCCACTTTAAATTTCTAAAGGTAAGATTGATGCGACCTTTGTCAAGACGTCCCGCTTTCGGAACGCCGTGACGCCACGTGTGCTGAATGGTTCCACCCATCACCAAGAGGCTACCGCCTTCTAGAAGAATGGAAGTAGGCGTTTCTCCCTTGGAGGCATTTTTTCGTTTCAGTAAAAAGCGGCGATCTACTCCAAGAGAAATAGCAGCTATCACTGGGTTAAGTCCGAGTTCGCGCTCATCGTCAGCGTGCATGCCCATATTGTCGCGGCCGTCTCGGTAGTAATTGAGTAAGACATGGTTAAATATTTCACCGGTGGTGTCTTCCACTTGTTTTTGAATCTCTGCCAGTACGGGCGGCATTTCTCGGACAGGTAAGGTCTGTCCAGAGTATCTGTATTCTATGTTTCCTGCCCATGCGATGAGACGCGGTTGTTTCACGGGCTTTCCAAACACCATAATATCGCGGTGCTCCCACTGGAGTTCGTCGCGAAGTCTCTCAAAAACTGTGTCGGAATCGGTTTTTGAATACCACTCTGAATAGTAATCAACCCAGGCATCTTCCCCGAGGTCCATGTGCTCACATTTCATGGGACTTATTTCTCTTGTGTGGAGTAAGCTTTCAAGCCAATTGGTGTGGACAAGCGACAGGGACTGTCTCTTTTGTTCCTATCTCGATCATGGTGTGTCCGCGCACGGTAATTTAACTGACGTAATCCGTAAGGTTGCGGCGGGTTGCCCCTCGAAGGGGGTTTTCTTGTTTGCTTAAAAACCTGACACACAAACAAGAACAGGGCATAATTTCAAGTCTCTTCTGAGGAATATCCTCATCGCATTCTTCGCAA
>CAZZDT010000322.1:0-5164 GCA_964652435.1 uncultured Bdellovibrionales bacterium | reverse complement strand
CACAAAACCCGGTTATTCTTACCACCATGGAGATTCGGCGTTATTTCCGAAAGCTTGTGGAACTGGAATTCCCGCACCTTGCCGTTCTTTCTTACCAAGAGCTTTCACCGGATATGAACATCCAACCCATCGCGCGAATCAGCCTCGATTAAAACGTCGCCGCTCTTGGCATCTTCAAACCCGAAGCGTTATGTTCCAGCTTAACCAACCTAGGGAGCACACCATGTCCGTCATTTTTAGAAACTGTTTCGTGGCTCTATCTATCTTTTTCCTCAGTGCCTGTGGCGCAGAAGAAACCCAAACCGACGCCGGTAATGATGGTTCAGAAAACAACGAGGTGGACGCTTCTGACACCAATGCCTCTGATCCCGGCGCTGAGGTGCTGCCCAACCAATTCACCATTGTCACAACCATGGGGACCATTCTCGTTGAACTTGATCCAGTGAATGCGCCCATCACCACCGCCAACTTTGAGCAATACGCAGATGATGGATTTTTTGATGGCCGAGACGGCGACTGCGCCACAACTTTTCATCGCGTCATTAACAATTTTATGATCCAAGGCGGCGGTTATACCGAATCAGGCAGTCAAAAAAGCACCCGCTCCAGCATCGATATTGAATCCAACAATGGCCTGACCAACGATCGTGGAACGCTGGCCATGGCCCGGACCAACGACCCCAACAGTGCTACCAGCCAATTTTTCATCAACCACAAAAACAACAGTTTTCTAAATTATGAAAACGAGAGCAATCCAGGCTATGCGGTCTTTGGTGTGGTCATTGACGGGCTCGATGTGGTGGATGCAATTGCCGCCGTAGATACCGATGGGAATGACGAACCCTATACGCCCGTTGTGATCACCTCGGTTACCCGAACACTGGCCCCCTGAACGGCTAAAGATCGATTTTCTTGGCCCAAATTCCAATTTGCAGACGCAAGAGCCAATAGACAACAGGCGCTGCTCCGGTCACACACACCAATTCCCAGCCCATATGATAATCGATTTCCAAGAGTCCAGAGAGAGGCAAGAGCCACATCAGCACACTGAAGAGCCAAGTAACGCCCAATACTGGCCAAATCACTTTCAAACGCGCCTGACCACCGGTGGCGCTATCCAAAAAGCGTGACCACTTCACCAGGGCCAAATTTAGCAATCCCACAAAAACTACCAGCATCTAAATACCTCTGGGGTCTTCTCTAAGTTTCTCTTATCCTCTATGCCAAGATAGAAACAACTTTAGGACCAGATCATGTTGACGAATTCTTGTGCGGCACTTAGAAGAATCGAATCAACCGGAGAGTAGTCAGTGTATATCCTCATCCTCCTAGCCATCGTTCTCATCTACGCACTCATCACGTATCGTCTGAACCGTGCACACCCTGAACCCATTTGGGATTGGGACAAACAAGATCTCAACGACTTAAGCTTCCCTGAAAATTTCATTTGGGGAACGGCTACCGCATCTCACCAAGTGGAAGGCGATAACGTCAACAACTGGAGCCGCTGGGAAGAAGGCCATCACGCTGATGGGAGCCCCCATATTCACAATGGGGACAAAAGCGGTAAAGCCTGCGACCACTACAATCTCTACAAAGAAGATTTGAAGCGTATTCAGGACCTAGGACTTACTGCTTATCGTTTTTCGTTGTCTTGGAACCGCATTGAACCCACTCCCGGTGACTACAACGAAGAAGCCATTCGGCACTACCACGATGTTATCGATACCTGCCGAGAAATGGGCATTCGTCCTATGGTGACACTGCACCACTTCACGCACCCACTCTGGTTTGAAGATATGGGTAGCTTCGAACACGAAGCCAACCTCGATCACTTTGTCCGTTTCTGCGAAAAAATGTTTTCCGAATATGGTCAAAAAGTGAAGTATTGGTGCACCCATAATGAGCCCGGCCCCTTTGCTTCAATGGGTTGGGGGCTCGGTGTCTTTCCTCCTGGGATTCGTAGCGTTAAGCGTATGAGTCGCGTTTTGCAGAATCTTATGCGCTCTCATTTGCGTGTGTACAAAAAGCTCAAGAGCATGCCGGGCGGTGACAAAGTTCAAATTGGATTGGTCAAAAACATCTTTCAGTTTGACCCCTATCGGCGCTGGAGCCTCATCCATTGGATAATGTGCCGATTGTTCGACAATATATACAACGAGAGCATCATCCGCTTTCTGCGAGACGGCGTTTTTCGAATTTACATTCCGGGCGTTGTATTCATTCAAGAGCGGCTTGAGGGCGCACAAGGTGCAACCGACTTTATTGGTTTGAACTACTACTCAAACCTTATTCTCAGCCCACTCTCTCCACAAAAACCACCCTTCAAGCCGCTGAAGCGTCCCGGCCAGGTTCTCACAGATTTCCCGTATACAACCTACGCAGAAGGCTTTCACCGGGCGCTGAAACGAATCAATACCATCGGCCGTCCCATCATCGTAACAGAAAACGGTATACCCGATGCGAAAGATGACCGCAGAGAGACCTTTATCCGGAGATATATCTACGCCATGAGCAAAGCCATCAAAGATGGCTGTGATGTGCGTGGTTATTATTATTGGTCATTGTTGGATAACTTTGAATGGGCTGAAGGTTACAGCATGCGATTCGGGCTTTATGAAATGAATTTCGAAACTCAGGAAAGAAAACTCCGGGAAGGTGCCAAAGCCTACCAAGAGATTGTTCAAAACCACGGGCTCAAGCCACATGTCAAATAAGCCGGCCATCGCCGAAAAACTGATCGGCCTATTTTCATCCCACTTTGGTTCCAGCCCCACCGTTCTGAGCTGGGCGCCGGGACGGATCAATATCATCGGAGAACATACAGATTACAACGATGGCTTGGCATTGCCCGCAGCTATCAATCGTTATGTGGCGGTCGCCATGGCACCGCGGGATGACGAAACGATTGTTTTCCACAGTGAAAATTACAACGAATCTTTTGAAATCGCTGGCAAAGAATTGGCCACTCTCAAGCCAGAAACAAGCTGGCATCGCTACATGGTGGGTAGCCTCTGCATCTCAAAAGAGCTCGGCTGCAGCATCCGCGGCATGAACATTATGCTCACGGGCGACATTCCAGCAGGCAGCGGTCTCTCCTCATCCGCTGCACTTATCTTGGCTCTCTTAGGCGGCCTGACTCGATTCAACCAGCTTCAGGCAGACCCATGGGACTTGGTCAAAGCAAGCCAACGGGTCGAGCATGAGTACCTTGGGGTCAAATGCGGACTGCTAGACCAAATTGGTTCTCAAATGTCTGTTCCCAATCAAGTACTGGAAGTAGACTTTCAAACTCTTCAGGTGACCCCTACCCCGTACGAGCTACCGGGCTATTGCTGGGTTGCTTTGCATACTGGCAAAAGCCGCGAACTTGCCAAAAGCGCTTACCAAACCCGCGTGGCCGAGTGCCAACAAGGACTTGAAAAGTTCAGCAACCAATATGCGCATATAGAAACCATGCGTGACATCCAGCCAGAAAATATAGAAGGCGACGATGTGATCACCAAACGTATCCGGCATGTGGTCGAAGAGAACCAGAGAGTGAAACAAGCGCTCAGCTATATTCAAAATGACCCTCAGAGCTTGGGCAGTGTTTTGACTGCATCCCACACAAGCCTTCGAGATGACTACGAAGTAAGCTGCGATGAACTGAATACCATGGTCGAAATAGCCGTTGAGCACCCCGCGTGTGCGGGAGCCCGAATGATGGGTGGCGGATTTGGAGGGTCAACTCTGAATCTTGTAAAGACCGACGAGGCTGCGGCATTTGTGGACGCCACCCTCAGTGAATATGAAAAACGGTATCCGAATTTAAAAACTTCAGCTCTGATCGCTGAACTGGTCGGCGGTGCGGGCAGCGTTACTCTTTAGCATCCTTGCCCATAACGGCAACTCTCTTCGTCCATTCTTCTTCGGCTCTTTCTTTTACCCAAGCAGTTCCATTGGTTAGAGAATCTCGGGTGAGAAAGTTTACGATAAAGTCTGGAAATCGCCCAACAACCATTTCGGTAGCGTATTCAACTCGCGTCAGTGCTGGCTCTTTTGAAACCTCTTCAATGCGCCAATAACCAACCAAATCGATCACGTCACTGGTACGGCTCCGATCCAATTCCCAGCTCATATAGCCTTGGTCCTTGTGAATCGTATTGACGGTGTAGAGCTTGGAGTGAATCCACCAAAAAGATAAATCCATCGAAACAAAAATCTGGTTGTTCATCGACCGATAGACCTTGCAGTCATCGATGTTCTTCACCCAATCTTTGTACTGGTCATAACGAAGAATAGTGTCCCAAATAAGAGAAGCTGGCGCAGCTATCATCTGCACCGCAACGCCGGAGCCGCTTTCATTCTCTTCTGATTGACGCAGAACAGCTTCACCCTCTTTGAGTAAGGCTGTTTCCTTTTCGTCAAGCTTCAAAAGCTCCGGAGCACTCGTAAAGGGCTTAAGAGTTTGCTCGTGCGGATGCGGAACAAAAAGCTCAGCGGCAGAGGCAGTCCAAGCCAACACCACACTGAAAGCCAATATTATTGTTGTCCACCGAGCTAACATCAAACGCCTCTAATCAAACGTCCCACTGAAATCCGAGAGCTGCCATGAAAACAATCATCCGGCTGCTGTAGCTACCATCAGCGATGGGCCACTGAACTTCAGGTGTACCACCGTCTGCCAACTCAGGATCACCTTCGTTGGGAGCAATGGGATCATCCGATAGTGTACCAGTATTTGACACGGTTCTTGAAAAGAATTGTACATGACCAAATGCTAAATCGGCCCAAAAACCACCGGGAATCTCGATACGTGTACCAATGGTGGTTCCAATTTTATCAGCATCGAAGTTACCCATGTTCACCCAGGTATCGTCCACTGCGCTGCGCTCGTAATAAACCCCTGCGCGGGCTGTAAGAAGTTCGGGAATGGCTTCCCAAGAACCGCCCAAACGCAAGCTGTACGTATCGCGCCAATTAGGTGTCAGCTCAATGATACCAACCGCACCTGCGTCTGGAATCACGGGAGACTCAACATTGATCTGAGTCGCATCAAAGGTAATTGTTTTGTTCCGGCTCCAGTTTTCATAAACGAAGGCAAATTCTACATCGTATAGATTTTCAGTATCGGTGTAACGAAGTGCTGCGCGAGCCAGCCCGGGCAAGTTCAAAGACACAT
>CAZZDT010000321.1:0-5167 GCA_964652435.1 uncultured Bdellovibrionales bacterium | reverse complement strand
TGAAGCGTCGTAGGCTGGTCCAAAAGTCGTGCTTCCACAAAGCACTCCAGCTGAGCTTGTTGGTGCCACACAGTGTTGCGCCGTCAAAACAACATTGGGGGCAATCAATGTTCCACTGCAAATTCCCAAGCTGTTGTTGGCCAAAGATACAATCCCCACGACTGCTGTATCTTCCGAATCACTGTAGCCACCACTGATGGCTTCTTCTGATTGCTCAATGGCTCCAGCGAGAACAATGTCCTCATCCGGAGAGCCACATCCAGGAGCGGTAAAGAGAAACGAAACCAGCATGAAACCAGTTAAGATAGGGAAAACGCGATGCAACATAAAATGAGTCTCCCGAAAATCCGCATATTACGAATGGTAGGTTTTCTAGAGTATAACAGCTGGGCCACGTGAGCCTAAGGGATCAAAACATGCCCCGCAAGGGCATCCGTATGAATTTTCGTGCATTCTCACTTGACGCATCTGGCCGAATAAGCTGATTTGACCCTATGGAAATGAGCTTTGCTGGCGGTTCCTGGAACGTCATCTACCACATTGGCATTTTACGCTATTTGCAGGAGGAAAGTGGGTTTGATCTATCAACCTGGCAATTCCTAGGTGCATCCTCCGGTTGCATCCCAGCAGTAGCCGCCGCATGTGAAGTTCCATGGCAAGAAGTAAAGGAAAGCTTTGACAATCTTGCATCCCGCTCCCGAGCATCCTGGACTGGACCCATGTTCAAAATGTCCAAGTGGCAGAACGAAGCCATTTCAGAGTCATTCAATAAACGGCCCAATATTTACCAAAAAGGTCAAGGCCGACTTCATCTATGCATCAGCCATTTTCCACCCAAAAAGTCGGTCTTGGTGAGCCAATTCAAAAGTAACCAGCATCTGCAAGACATCATGCTTGGTAGCTTCTTTATTCCTTTTTATTCCACTCAAGTGGTCAAGCACGAAGGACGCATCTGCATCGATGGTTCCTTTACCAACAACAAACCCACTCTGAGTCCCAATACCATTACCGCCAGTGCTGTGGATTCAACCGCAACCATTCACCCAAGAGTCCCCTACAAACCATACAGCGGCTTCAAGCCTCGTGACCCAAGCTGCGCTTGGCAGATGTATCGCGAGGGCTACGAAAATGCTAAGTCCTACTTTGAAACGCAATACCGGTTGAACCGGCCCATTTTTAATCAATGCAGCCATGCTGCAGGAGCCTGACCATGAGCATGGAAGAACGACTGATGAAACTAGAAGAGACAGTGGCTTTTCAAGACGCCATCATCAATAAATTAAACGATACTGTCGCCGAACAAGAAATCTTACTGCACAAGCTGGATAAAAAATTAAACCATTTGGAAACCCACGTTCGAGAGGCCATGCCATCTCTTACCATCTCAGCCAAAGACGACGTTCCGCCGCCACACTACTAAGCCACCTCTAAACGCACTGCGACATTTATTACATTCGTATTCGACAAAGAACCATCTCCTGAATCTCAGCTGTAGGTCCTATTGGCTTCAAACAATGCCAATGACCAATGGGCCTGCGCCCTACTTTACGGAGATGTCCTGTGCTGCAACGTCCCAACCACTTGAGCCTTCCTTTTGTTGTATTCTCCCTTGCAGGATTGCTCGTATTGGGCGCTTGCCGAGGTCCGGCGCCACTGGTGGACAATCCGCCCTTTCTCGCTGCTTCATCAGACATTATTGATTTTGAAACGCATGCAATGGGAACCGAAGCAATGCGAACCGTATACTTGATCAATAAAGGTGACCGCGCGCTGACTCTCGAATTACCAGAGGGTGATACCGTAGGCGGTGTATTTGCCGTCATCTTGGATGAATACGAGGTTCAACCGAACAATCATGTCCTGGCGAGAATTTACTTTTCTCCTTACGAACCCATCCAATACCAAACAACCCTTTCCATTCGGAACAACAGTGTCAATCAGGGCAACTTTGAAATCATGCTCTTGGGAACAGGCTTCTCACCTGAACCCTGCGACATGGTCGACTGCACTCAACCACCAGCACCCGCGTGCATATCCAGTCAAACAAGTAGAATTTACGAACCCATGGGTGACTGCATCGATGGCACGTGTAACCACAACCACAATGACGAAAACTGCCCATTCGGTTGTAACTATGAAACCGGCCTCTGCCAGGGCGACCCATGCTCGGGACTTACCTGCGACAACCCTCCCAACAGCTGCTACATGGCTCAAGGCGTATGTCTCGATGGCGCATGTCAGTTTACGGTGAACAACGACGCACTTTGTGATGATAACAATCTATGCACCGTCTCTGATGGCTGCATGGAGGGCAATTGCATCGGCACTCCAGTTGTCTGTGACGCCCCTCCCGCCGGCATTTGCCTCAATGAAAACCTAAGACGGTCCTGGTCCGCACAGGGTGCGTGCAATCCTTTCAACGGAACTTGCGAATACCAAATGACCGAGCAGTACTGTGAATTTGGTTGCACTCCAGAAGGTTGCATTGGAGATCCTTGTACTGATCTGGCGTGCAATACACCTCCAAATAGCTGCTACGGGGAAGCGGGTATTTGCCTGGACGGAAGCTGTAACTATGAGCCTATTCCTGGCAATTGCAACGATGGCAATGCATGTACCGTTTCCGACTCATGTCAAAATGGGACATGTACGGGAATCCCTGTTTCTTGCAATGCACCTCCCGCCTCAGAATGCACATCCTCAACAAGTCTTCGAGTTTACAACAGTACCGGAACATGCTCACAAGGCGCCTGCTCCTATGCTTCAACCACCGTCACCTGCAACGACTACAACGCGTGTACGGTCAGTGACCACTGCAGCGGCGGAGCCTGCCAAGCCGGTGCACCCAGAAACTGCGACGATGGAAACCCATGCACCGTAGATAGCTGCGACCCGGCAGTTGGCTGCAGGCATGAACCTGTGACCGGAGGCGCTTGCAACCGCGGCGGAGATTGCCCCATTGGTCAATGCATCTCTGGCAGCTGCCTGGCGGTTCCTGATGTGACCTGTACCACCGAGGTTGATGTGGACCTTTGCGTGGATCAGACCATCGCTGGAAGATGCACGGGTGCTGGTGAATGCGTGCCCGATGCTGAGGACATTCCACCGGAGCTTACCTGCCCTGGTTGCAATGGGGTCTGCATCCAGTGTCTCGTGCTCCAGTACTGCATTGAATTCTAAGAGCCACCCGGCATACGGTGATCATCGGCGCCCAACCTAGGGCCCTCAGCCACAAAATCTGGCTAGAAAACTCGTTAAGTTCGTCAAAAAAGCTCAAGTATTTCGTGATTTCGTCGATCTCCAACCATAGGAGAGCTTAGTTTATGGACCGAAATTCTGCCCCAAAAATCAGCGTTTACATCCCAGTATTCAACGGCGAAGCGTATTTACGCCCTTGTATCGATGGTTTGCTTAAACAAAACTACCAAGCCGACGAAATCCTGATTATCGACGATGGAAGCACAGACCGGACAGCCCAAATCGCTCAGTCCTACGGAAATGCTGTGCGATTGATTCAACACCCGCAGAATATGGGACTTTCTGCTGCTAGAAATACAGGCCTCCAAAATGCTAGAAACTCTCTCGTTGCCTGCTTAGACGTTGATTGCGTCCCCAGTACCGGTTGGCTCTCGGTGATCACCTACGCACTCTTGGCCGATCCAAATATCGCCGGCGTCGGGGGAAATTTATTTGAAACCAATGTCGATTCACCCGCCGACCAGTACCGATGTAAACACATGAATCAAAGCTGGGGTGACCTGGGTCTAAAAAACCCTGCATTTCTATTCGGAGCAAATGCAATCTATCGTCGTGATGCCATCGCTAAAGTTGGCTTCTACAACACTGAGTTTCGAACCAACGGTGAAGATGTAGACATGTGCAGCAGGCTCAAAACAGCCGGCTACGATCTCATCTATGAACCACGCGCATTCGCTTACCACTTTCGTAAAGACAACCTCAAAAGTGTTCTGAACATGCAGTGGAAACACTGGCGACACCCTTACGTAAACTACAAACCACATGAGAGCTTAAAAGACGTTGGCTCATTTTTGAAAATCATGCTTGGTTTTGTCGCCCAAAATATTAAGTCGGATATTCAAGACAAATCCTATACCCGGGCCGGTATCTCGGTACTATCTTTCTTCAATATCCCGTTTCGTGAAATCCGACTCTACTTCGAAGAAAAGCAGAAGCGAAATCAACTCAAACTAGCCACTGAGAATAGAACACTTGCCAATGCCCCAGAATAAGACACGATACTTAATTACCGGCGGAGCTGGTTTCGTAGGTTCTTCAATCGCAACCTACCTCAAACAAAAAGATCCGTCGGCCGAGGTCATCGCGCTTGATAACCTCAAGCGCAGAGGAAGCGAACTTAGTCTCCCTCGATTGCGTCAAGCAGGTGTTTCATTCGTACATGGAGATGTGCGTGAGATTACAGATCTTGAACGGGTCGGTCCGGTTGATTGGTTGGTTGAATGCTCAGCAGAACCAAGCGTTCAAGCAGGTTACGGCCAAAACCCGAGTTATGTGACACAAACAAATCTCAATGGTGCCATCAATTGTCTCGAGCATTTGCGACGATTTGGTGGCAAGATGGTTTTTCTCTCCACCAGCAGAGTTTACCCCATCGAGCCACTGCGTGATTTGCCTCTTGATTTACAAAGCGCCAACCGCTTGGATATCCAAGCACCAGGAAGTGGTTTCTCAGAGCGCGGTATCAATGAAACATTCCCGCTCCAAGGAGCACGCTCTCTTTATGGAACGACAAAACTCTGTGCTGAGCACTACATCACCGAATACGGCAGTATGTACGGCATCGAGACCATCATCAACCGATGTGGAATTATTGCCGGTCCATGGCAAATGGGAAAAGTGGATCAAGGTGTACTCACGCTGTGGATGGCTCGACATCTTTTCGGTGGCAGTCTTAAGTACATTGGTTTCGGCGGACAAGGTCATCAAGTACGAGATGCCCTTCATGTGGATGACCTCTGCGACTTACTGGATATTCAAATGCGTGACAGCTCGCGGCTTGCCGGTACGACATTTAACGTTGGTGGTGGAATCAAAAACAGCATCTCTCTGAGTCAACTTACAGATTACTGCACGAGCATCAGTAAGCGGTCCGTTGAGATTGGTTGTGAGCCCAGTACCCACCCTGCAG
>CAZZDT010000320.1:0-5167 GCA_964652435.1 uncultured Bdellovibrionales bacterium | reverse complement strand
AAGAAGGCCTCGGCAAAGCTCAGGCCCACTTAGACCGTCTCTTGCCTCAAGAATCGATGATGCTCCAACCCTTTCTAGATTCCGTTCTAAAAGAAGGGGAGTACTCTGCGATATTTTTTGGTGGTGAGTTTTCTCACGGTGTTCAGAAGATTCCGGTCCCCGGTGATTACCGCGTTCAGGATGACTTTGGTGCGACCGATAAGCCCCATGTGTTTAGCGAGCAAGATTTTGAAACCGTTAAAACCATTGAGGCATCTTTGTTGCGCTTGGTTCAAGAGCGTTTCGATGGTGTGGCGTTAACGTACGCTCGTGTGGACATGATTCGCGATGCGCAAGGTAAGCTTCGTTTGAATGAACTTGAATTGGTTGAACCGTCGCTTTTCTTTAGACACGATGCAGACTCTCCAAAACGTCTGGTTGAGGTCTTAAAGCGAAGTTTTGATAATTGATTAGTCTTTAGGCTTACTTGTGTCGATTCCAGTGGCAGCTTTCCAGGCCATGGATTCAAGCTCGTTTTTCTCGTTCTCTTCTTCTTCCACAAGCCGGGCGAACTCATCAAAATCGGCGTCGGCCCCGATTTCTCCGCGGGCTGCTTTGAGTTCTTCTTCCGTTGGTACCGGCTCCATGATCCCTTTCATAATGAAGATCGCGTGGCCGCAGAACCGTGCCAGGGTCAGTCCAAATCCAATGGGAATCGCAACGGCAATGGCCCAATAAGGAATGTGAACCGATTCGAACTTTCCAGCTTTCATATCGGCGTTGAGCCATTGCTCAAAGTTCATGATGGCGTATTCACCACCAACCCAAGCTAGAAAGAGCGTGAAGAACGATGCAATGACCAAGCCCAACGCGGCATGGACACGTTGTTGTTCTTCTGTGATCAATTTGCGAATGGCTTGGAGAACGATATGGCGTCTGGTGTAAGCGGCCATAGACGATCCCAGCATGACCACCCAAAGCATGAGGCAAAGTGAAAGCCGTTGTGCTCCACCAATGCCGTTGGGAAAGAAGTGAGCAAGACCTTTCCCAAACCCGAGAAAGATGACTCCAATAAACAAGCCGTATTTGATGGTTTTGTCGTTGCCCCAGTCCTTTTTGGCGGTCTTCACCGCGAAAACGCAGCCTGCGAGAAAGATGCTGATCGTAATGCTTGCGGCCACCGTGCCCACCAGGTCGCCTTCACCCATAAGGGCCTCGACCATGTTGTACATTTTACCTTTTGAGGTCGAGAAAAAGTCACAGATGATGGAACAGAATACTGCGAAAACCATAACGCCGGTTGCCGCTGTCACAAAGAGTCTCTCCACTTGATAGATACTCTTGTCCATTCTTGCGATGATGCCGCTTCGATCGAATTCGGTTGATAGCTGTTTTTTACTGATGCTGTCCCCCAATGGTTGCGCGACGAACACGTCGCAACCCGACTACCAAAAAATAACCGGATCTGAGTTGGCGGGCAAGCATAGCCTCCCATGATCGAATCAGTATGTGGGCAGATGTAGGAAGAGTCGTTAGACTTCAGGGTCGAGATAGCAGCCGATGGCGCTTTCCCCAATGGAATCGCGCAGGGCTTTGGTGTCCTGGGACTCCAGTAACTTATTGTTTTTAAGTTCTAAATTCCCACCAACCCGTCGAACACCGTAAAGTGCATCCAAACTATCAAGTTGGGGTTGATGCTCAATGCTGAGCTGTCCGCCCACAAAAGCCAAGCGATGCAAGCCGTTGAGTGTTTCCATTTGTGGGTTCGACCGGATGGTTAAGTCACCGCCCACCTTGGTAAGGCTGTCGACACCTGAAGTAGAAACCATGGATGCGTTTCGCTGCACTTCAAGGCTGCCGCCCAAGGATCGCAGACTGTCCAGGCCATTAAGGTTTGGCAGCGCTGGATTCTCACCAATGTAGAGTCCATCGCCAACAGAACTTAGATTGTTCATCCCGCCAAGGCTACCCAGCTGATTGTTGCCTTGAACTTCTACGCAATGACCCACCTCAGTGAGGTTATCGAGGCCAGCTAGATTCAAAAGACGCGGATTGTTTTGAATGAGTAACTCTGCGCCGATGAGGGTTAAGTTGGATAATCCCTCGAGACTGTTGAGTGACCAGTTATCAAGCACCCACACATCGCCTTCAACGACCGATAGATTGTCGAGGCCGTCAAGATTGATAAGAGCTCGGTTTGCTTCGACCCAAAGTGAATCTCCAATACCTTTAAGTCCGCGTAGACCTGTCAGCTCAAGAAGCGATTCGTTTGTATCAATGTGCAGCCCGCCGCCAATGCGGGTGAGGTTATGGAGACCTTCGAGGCTGCTGAGTTCACCGGTGCCGCGAATACGAAGACTTCCAACCAGAGACTTTAGTGATTCCAGTCCCACGAGACTTTTGAGTCCAGAGCCAGAAATAACAAGGTCACCCACAATACGTTCAACGCCTTGGATGCGTTTTATGTCACTGGCATGGCGAATGGTGATGTTTCCAGACACCTGTTTTCGTGATTCCAAAGCACGTAGTTTGATCCGGCCCCGAATATTAAAAATACCGATTGAAGCTTTGAGACTCTCAGCACTCTCGTCACTGAGCTGTGGATTGTCTAGAATTTCAACTTCTCCACCGATACTTGAGAGTTTCTCCAGGGAGCCGATATCTGTGATCCGGTTATTGGATATCAATCGGAAGCTGCCCTCTATTCGTTCGAGATGATTGAGCCCTTCAAGATTCTCAACACAGGCGTTGCCTTTAAGCGTGAGGTCCCCGCCAATGCGAGAGAGCTTGGATAGAGGCTTGAGGCTGGCCAGGGCGCTGCTCTCTATGTAGACGTGTCCACCAACGCGGCCCAGCCCTTCCAGTCCATCCAGTGCATGGAGCGAACGGTTTGCTTCAAGCTCAAGGTCACCATTGATATGGGACAATCGAGAGAAACCCTGAAGCGAGTTAAGGCTGGGGTTGGATCGAATATAGACAGAGTCCGAAATACTTCGAACGTTGTTCAGTCCATCCAGATCGTTAAGGGATGGATTGCATTCAATTCGTAGACTTCCGCCAATTGATTGTAGGCGTTTCAATCCCGTTAAGTTCACGAGACTTTGATTGGTTCGAACACGTAGGTATTCTTCGATGTCAATCACACCTTCTAGACCCGCCAGTGTCTCTAGGGAGTCGTTGTGTTGAATCGAGAGCAGGCCAACGCTGGAAATTCCGCCAAGTCCCTCAAGGTTTTTAAGGGAGTGATTGCCACGAAGACTCAGTTGCTTGAGTCGGCCGAGAATACCCCAGAGGCCTCGCAGTGATTCAAGCTTTGGATTACCAACAACTATCAGGTTGGCTCCGGTATGTCGTAAATTTCTGATGCCGGTGAGTTCTTCGAGATTGGAGTTGTTGGAGATGATTAATCCTTCTCCAACATATTTTAGATTATCGAGCCCGGTTAAGTCTTTGAGTCCGTGACAACCTACAATCGAGAGTGAACCAACAATCACTTTAAGGTGTCGAAGCGGGCTTAGGTCGCTGATACCCGATGCGCGAATGGTCAAATGACCAGCCACCTGGGTGTAGCCCTCAAGCTCCAGGAGTTCTTCTGGGGTCCCAATGGTTGCGCTGATCGCAAGTACCTTCTGGGATATTTGTTCTGTTGCAAACACGGTTTGCTCCATTGGGAACCTTCTCCAATGCTAGTGCTCATTTATCCATGGTGTCGCGTCAGCCAAAGGCTTTCTTCGAGGACGACAGCCACGAACACTAGTAGTAATTCGCCCCTGTGAATTTTCGAAATTATTTGCCAGTAGTCAGGCGGCATCGGCGTGATCCGCCACATATCCATGAGATCAAGAAACCTGCAGCACCGTATTTTATGGGGGTCTGAGGATATCGATCTAGATCGATCCCATGAGGCATTTTTTTTTCAGGATGGTGTCAAGTAAATTACTCATTATCCTAAGTGCCTATTTCTTGACTAAAAATCGCGGAAATAGCTGTTCTCAAGGGGTGTAACGTCTTCGGGTGCTTTTCTTTTGGATTTGGATTTCGTAAGTAGCCCATGGGGCTCTCAAGGGGGCTCACCAGGCGGAAAAAGCCCCCGGAGAAACGGGCCTTGCGTAAACAATATTTGCTCCTTAGTCTTAAAGAAGACGAGCAGGATTGTAGTTTTAATGACTGAGATGAAACTCGATAAACCGGTTATTCTTTTCGATGGCGTTTGTAATTTATGCAACGCCTCGGTGAATTTCGTGATCGACCGAGATCCCGATGGTTTGTTCCAGTTTGCCGCGCTTCAATCTGACTTCGCGGCTGGTTTGGTTGAAAAATATGGTGTGGGCCAGGGCCTCGATACCATCGTTCTTGTGGAATCCGGTGAAGTATACGACCGCTCTACCGCCGCTTTACGCATCGCGAGACACTTGAGTGGTCCGTGGCCAGCTCTTTATGTTGGAATTGTCATCCCGAAGTTTATCAGAGATATCGTCTACCGCTTCATTGCCCGAAACCGTTATCGATGGTTTGGACAGACGGAGCAATGTCGTGTGCCTACTGCAGAACTCCAGGCAAGATTTCTTGGTTGATTAGAAATCAAGTGGAACCGATGTATCCAATGAGAGCAAAGTAAACGCGAAACACATTTCCTCGTCAGTGCGCTCACCGTAGCCTGTATCAATGGGTGGATTATGAATGAGGTCGGGGTTGGACACGGAGTTGTTCCATGTGCACTTAAGTCTGATGCGGTCGCCTGGGTATAAAACGATGGGCTCGTTGAAGACGTAAGATACCTGATTATCAAAGTCCCATTTATCGGCTGTGGCCACACAAATGTCCTCTTCGCCTGCTCGCTCAACCCATAGTCGATAACTCTTACCCAACACGTGCATATGCGGGCCAGTTGCATAAACTGTAACGGTTGCGTCTGGGTCAATTTGTCCCAAGATTGCCGGAAGCTCAAAGTCATAATCGTGGCTGTAGTTATCGTCACCCGCAGGAATGTTAAACCCGCGGTCACCAAAAGGCCACATACGAACCTCGGTCTCAACAGAGTCGGCTATGCGAAGTGAATAACCCGATGCATCTTGGAGGTTCTCTTGGGGGCCGCCATTGTGGAAGTAGTGCATTTGAACAATTAAGCGTTCATTTTTCTTAACCTTAATTCCTTTGCTGTTGTCGAACTCGACGGGCAACGCCCCGG
>CAZZDT010000319.1:0-5178 GCA_964652435.1 uncultured Bdellovibrionales bacterium | reverse complement strand
GATGGGCGGTGAGCTGGGCACGAAGAGCCCCGTTCATCCCAACGACCACGTTAACATGTCGCAGTCCTCAAACGACACATTCCCAACGGTGATGCATGTTGCGGCAGTCTGCCAGATTCACGAGCGTTTGCTCCCAATGGCCAAAAAGCTCCGCGATACTTTGGACGAAAAAGCAAAAGCCTTTACCGACATTGTCAAAATCGGACGAACGCACCTTCAAGACGCTACCCCATTAACCTTGGGCCAGGAGTTCTCAGGCTACGTAGCCCAGATGGATATGGCTCTGGTGGCGGTAGAGGATTCTCTGAAGCATCTTTACCAGTTAGCCCAAGGCGGCACCGCGGTAGGAACGGGACTGAACACCCACCCTGACTTTGCCGAAATGGTGGCAGCCAATATTGCCACGGCCACCGGTTACCCATTTGTTACCGCACCCAACAAGTTTGCAGCTTTGGCCGGACACGATGCTGTGGTTATCGCCAGCAGCGCCACCAAAGCACTGGCCGCAGTACTTATGAAAGTAGCCAATGACATCCGCTGGCTTGCCAGTGGTCCACGTTGCGGAATTGGTGAGATTAAAATCCCCGAAAACGAGCCCGGCAGTTCAATCATGCCCGGTAAAGTCAACCCAACCCAAGCTGAAGCCATGACCATGGTTTGCGCACAAGTCATGGGCAACGACATGGCCGTTTCAGTTGCCGGTGGTTCTGGTAACTTTGAACTTAACGTTTACAAGCCGGTTATGATTTTCAATCTACTCAACTCCATTCGCCTCTTGGCCGACAGCTGTGAGTCATTCGAGAAAAACTGTGCGTACGGCATTGAGCCTGTACCGGAGAGCATCCAGGCAAACCTGACCAACTCTCTGATGCTGGTTACCGCTCTTAACCCGGTGATCGGGTATGACAACGCTGCCAAAATTGCCAAGAAGGCTTATAAGGACGGCACACGCCTTATCGACGCAGCATTGGAATTAGAGCTTTTGACTGAAGAACAATTCGTCAATGCCGTGAAACCAGAAACCATGGTTGGCCCGAAGGCCTAAACAAAGGAAGTCGCACATCATGAATACAGAATTTAAATTTGCTGGCCAAAGCATGCCTAACCTCACCATTGCCTATGGGCTGTTCCTCATTGTTTGGGCAGCTGCAATCTCCCTTGGCGTTGGTAGCAAGTCTTTCACCTCATGGATTCCTTCATTCATGGGTGCCCCTATCCTCATCAGCGGATTGCTCGTGAAAGCAAAGCCTCATCAACGAAAAATCTGGATGCATATTGCAGTCCTTTTTGGACTCTTTGCGTTCTTGGGTGGTTTAGACTTTTTCCGAGGCTTCGCCGCCGAAGGTGGACCTTTTGCTAAACCTGCAGCCGGCGCCTCAAAGCTCATGCTGGGAGTGACCGGCGGGATTTACACCTTTGCCTGTGTGAAGTCGTTTATTTGGGCAAGAAAAAACCCTGAAGCTGCTTAAACCTTGTTTAACCTGTAGCCCTCCAGGCCTCCTGGTTTGGAGGGCAATCAACCCCCGCCCCTCTCCTTATCTTCCTGTAATATTCTTTCGTTTTTAGGCTGAGATTACGTATACTTGTCTCGGGTTATTAACCAAAGAAGTACAACATCGAAAAGCCGGAATTTTTCTCAGAACAGGTTCGAGACGCCATCGATCGGCAACGACAGAATCTTGCCGATACCGTCCTTAAGATACGGTGCGCCGGAGCCACTCTCTGGCTTGCCTTGGCTGTGGTGTTCTCCATTATCAATCCCGAGACAAGCTATAAAAGCCAAATACCCTACGTATCGATTTATCTTGTGGCCGCGATACTGGTAACCGTTGCCTATCGAAAATTCGAAATCAGCCAATTGCCATCTACGCTCTTTCTCGCCGTTGTGGATTTACCCTTTGCTTTATGGATGCAATACGAACTGGCCCTAGAAACGGGGCGCCACCTGCGCACCATGGGCATTGCGTTGGCCTTAACCCTCTGCATTCTCATGATTGCTATCCTAACCCTCCGGCGGTTCACCATTGCAGCAGTGACAATCACCGGTATGCTGACCATGGGCTATATGGAAAACTTACTAGAGTTTCGCCTGCAATTTATGACAACCGATCTGCTGGTCATTCTGTTCGCCGGCGCCATTGGCATCATGGCGGTCAATTTCCAATACCACCTGATCTATAAGATTCACTTCGAGGAAGAAGCCAGGAGCCGGTTGGCCCGCTATTTCTCTCCGACCGTTGCTGCTCAGATTGCCGAAGCCGGCACCGAAAGCAGACGCTGTCATGTGACAGTACTTGTGGCCGATATCAGAGGCTTTACCAAAATGGCCGAGACCATGGACCCCAAACAATTGGTCACCTATCTCAATGAATATTTTCAAGCCATGGTCACCGTTATCTTCGAAAACGGTGGAACCTTGGACAAGTTCATGGGCGATGGAATTTTGGCCTATTTCGGAGGCCATAATGAAGACGAGAACAGTGCAGAAGCAGCCGTTAACTGTGCCATCGCTATGCTCAACCGTTTGGCGGAACTCAACACAGTGAAGAATGGGCGCGGAGAGCCGGAATTCATGGTTGGTATTGGCATCCACAGTGGCCCGGCAGTTTTAGGTGATGTGGGCTCAGCCGAGCGCCGCGACTATACTGTCATCGGAGACACGGTCAATCTCACGGCTCGAATAGAAGAGCTAACCAAAGAGAAACAGATTCCAATTCTTGTATCGGACGAAACCCGGCTTCGCTCAGGAGATGCGTTTGATTGGCAGCGCGTTGCTCAAGTCCCCATTCGAGGTCGAGAGCAACCCGTATCACTCTACTCTCCTGGGCATGAGGGCGAGACCGCCGATTAAAGTTTTGTGAGGCGGTCGTTAACGCTTAAAGCCCCGATACGAAAAGACTCAGTCAGTAAAATATCCTTAACCACCTTATTGATCAGACGTTGCAACCAACTTGGTTCTTCGGGCATGAGGTCCTCGTAAGCGGTCGAGTACTCAGTCGAGGAAAATATCTCGTTAAAGTCGGCCTGCGCTTCTGCAGCAACGTCATCGTCTCGTACCGCGATGGAAAACTCCCGAAAAGCACCGGCTAAACTCGCTATATCAAAATTCGTGCTTCCACCGAAAACCGTATTCTTATCCACAATGATGGTCTTCACATGTTGCTGTTGCGGCTCAATAGGATTCTCCACACCATTGTCGTTCTGGGTCCCACCTGGCAACTGAGTTCTCCAACGAATCATCTCGTTGACTTCTTTCTCACTTAAACCGGCATCATCCATAAAGTAGCCAAGCATTGCGTTGAGAGGTATTTTTTTCTCCACCGAATCCATCAAAATCCGCACCTTCACGCCCCGCTTCACTGCATGAGCCAAGGCTTTTCCTATTTCGGGACTGTATGCCAAAAATTGATACATCTCGATGGAATCCGTGGCACTCTCAATAAGGCTTAAGATGGTATGTTCCACATTGCGAATTGAGTCGTCTGCGTTGTTCTCTGCAATCAACACCTCAGCCGAGCCTACCTTGTCACAAAGAGTGGGTTCCAAGCCATCTCGACGATTTCTTAAAGACTGAACCATCTGCTGAAACCAGGCGTCGGCGGGACTGGATTGATTCACTCCTTCTTTGATCGCTAAGTCATAGGCGAGTTCCATATCAGGCAGATAGGACACCAAGGACGCAGCTGCGGCCGGACCTTTCACCTGCATCACATCATCGTAAAAAAACGAGCCACCGGAATCGACAGTATTCTTCGAACCAACCCACATCTGAGGACGTCGGGTAAGCCCGTCCGCGATAACAACTTTACTGTGGTCTGACTTAGCTTCCAGGGAGAGCGGCGCATCCACGGCTCCCTGAAACAGACGCGTTATGTTTTCCAAACCGAAGGGTAACCCCGATGGACGCTCTTTAATCTGTGCCCGCATAACGGTGAGGTTCGGGTTCGAGTGGGAATGCTTCTCCAATGCTTCCCAGAGCGGGTCCATTTCGAACCCGGACGAGAAACGGTTATCTGTGTCACGAACCAAGACAACTTTAACGCCCCGTTCAGCGGCCAGAAGAAGTTCGCTGGCAATATCCAGACCCCAAGTTCCACCCATCAGAAAGATATCGACATAGAGGGTCTCTTCAGCGCTACGAATGGTATCACGGAGACTCCCTGCGATGGGCTGTTCCAAAATAGGATTATTCACCTTCCATGGGTGCTCTGCACCCGGGTTTTCAATGACTTTTGAAATTGAAGACGGCGTAAAAAACTCGGTATCTTTAAGCCAATCAATCATCTCAGCATTGTCGGCGGAAGGATCAGCATGATGAGAATAGTAAGTGACGTCGTTGCCTGGAACCCATTGATGCAACCCTCGCTTCTGCTCGATTCCCTGTGAAACAGGCCGCGTATTCAGCAGAGAGCGAATATCTATAGTAGAAGCATCCGCTGACATCGAACGTGCCTCGCTTGCTACAAAACCAGGTGCTCTTAAGCCAAACGAAGGATTACTTTCTGGTATTGATATACCACTGCGTCGAGGCCCAAAGTCCATCACGTCCAGTGTTCGAGGCGTACTCAGAGAGGAATGTCGCCCAGAGGGCATCATTGTTGGCGCTGGGATAACTGTGGGCATTGGGCTGGAAATTCTAATAGGCATAGTGTCATCACTTTCGTTTTATTATTCTTTGCTTACAACATTATCGACTCACGAGTAGATTGGTTGCTAATTTATTCAGGAAAAGGCCGAAAATATGGCGACACAAAAATAATTGTTTAAAATCAGTCACCTACAGAAGTCGAAAGGTGGGATATTCCCGCGACAGAAAAGCGATTGGACCAAAAACAGGGCCCCAACCAGGTCCAAACTTTACCGAGTCCTTGACTGATTGAACCCATATGGCAAGGGGGGCTTTCGAATTGAAGCCACCTAGAAGAGACGAAATGACAGCACCGTTACCGCCTTACACATATATCCCTGGCCACTGGCCCCACCCTCACAATGATCCAGCTGGCCACAGTGTAAACACCGATACTCCATCTCCAACCAATCTCGATCTCACTGACTGGACTGATTGCGGGAACTATCTCCGGGGAATCGAACTCTTCAACCATGGGTTTTACTGGGAAGCCCACGAAGCCTGGGAAGATGTGTGGCGGTTAAACAAGCGAAGTGGAACCCCCGCACAAT
>CAZZDT010000318.1:0-5186 GCA_964652435.1 uncultured Bdellovibrionales bacterium | reverse complement strand
GAACAACCCCTAAGTGAATCACTGCATCAATCTCACCTTGGCGGAAAATATTCTCTGCCGGTCTACGGCGAATATCCACGCGGTGGTGAATGATATCCTGAGGCAAACCAGGACATGGCCGTCGGTCTAAGCCGATGACCTCATGATGACGATTAAGTCGATTCGCCAATCTACGTCCAAAACGTCCCGAAATTCCGGTTAATACAATTCGCAAAACACTAAGCCCCTACCAAAAGATGTGCTCTCGTTCTTTTAAACCTTCATCGATCATCTGCTGCATTTCATTCTTCACATGCGAAACCTTCTCGAGGATAACATCATCCTCATCGTTCGCATTGCCCTCAAAATTCATGGGCTTACCAAAACGAATCCGGTAACGCGTAGGCAATGGTAACAACCCTAGTCCCGGAAACAACGGATTCGTTGGCGTGATAGGAAATGCTGGTAGACCAAACATCTTCCCGATGGACTTCGCGTTGTAGAACGTTGGAGCTTGCTCCTCCGCACCAATCACCACCGCCGGAACAATAGGCGTATTGGTTTCCAGTGCTAAACGCATAAAGCCCTGTCCAAAACGCTGCAGGCGATACCGCTGAGACCAGGTTTTATTGAGGCCGCGCACACCCTCGGGAAAAACCAGAATCGACTCCCCCGCTCCCAAGAGCCGACGACAGTTTTCTGGCGTACCCAGAATCTGTCCACATCGGGCCAAAAGGGGTGAAACGAAAGGTGTGGCCGGTACAAATCGCTCTACCATTGATCGAGTAAAGCGCGGCGGCTCGCTGTCGAGGAACATGGACATACCGATCATCAAACCATCGAACGGCAATTGCCCCGAATGATTCGCAATGATCAAACATCTTCCCTCTGGAATATTTTCCAACCCTTGTGCCTCGCACCGAAAATACTTTCGATAGAGCCAAGCCGCTGGTCCTACCACCTTCTTCACGTACTGAGGGTCAAACCCAAATGGGTCAACGCCGTAAGGGCCTAGGTTACTGGGGATGCGCTCAAGGCGGTCCTCAAGTTCACGACTGGACAACACATCGTCCATGCCTTCACTAACCTTACCCGCCACCTCAAGTAGCTTGATTGCTGCTCCAACAAAATCCATACCGATCGCCTAAGCCATTCTTACGTGGTGTGTCAAACAATCTTACGTAATAAATATATAATTAAAATGAATCTCCATTCATTGGCAACCTACCGAAATGTAACAACTTTTGAAAATTTATAAAAAGATTATAACCAGTGTAGGTGCGAAACGTATATGTCCTCAGCAATGCTGCGTTGGGGGAAACAATACATGCATACAAATCTTGTTGACAAACCGCGTTATAACGGTGCCTACTGTGCGCAATACCCAATTGCCGAAAGGAATGCCCACATGCCCTTACAAGTCGCTAGACGCCTGTGCCTACTCGCTTTATTCGCCACCGCCATTGTTGGATGCGGTGATAAGCGCTTGGCTCCGTCCAATGTACCAGTCGAAGAAGTTGGTCCATGTGTAACTGACGAAGACTGCGGTGAAGGCTATATCTGTGTACTGGGCGAATGTGTTCCGGTCGAGGATTTCGACTGTCTGGGCAACGACTCAGCAAGGATCGTGGTTGATCCAACCAGCATCGACTTTGGTGAAGTCACTCTCGGCAACTCACAAGCCTCCGTTGTAACCGTGACCAACGACAGCGAATGTAACCTGACCATTTCCGATGTGGATATGGCCGATGGGACAGACGCCGGTTTTGGCTGCAGCCCTTGCGACCTAACATCATACCCAACGGTCATTGCACCCCAGCGGTCACTTGAGATCACCGTAAACTACTCACCTATCGGTGTTGGTGGTGCCACCGGTGAACTCTTGATTCGCTCCGATGCCGGTAATGTGGCCGACGACAACGGCATCGTAGGCATCGAACTTAACGCCAGCTACAGCGGTGTACCTGCACTGGTACTCGACCCACCTGAACTTAACTTTGGATACGTTCCATTTACGGCAGGCCAAGGTGGCGGCACCCAATCGCACAACATCAAAATTATGAACCAAGGCACGGGCAATGCAGCCTTGATTGTTGAATTCGTTTACATCCGTCCAGGAACCGACTTCAGCATTCCTGAGGAACTGGCGAATATCTCACCCGCCAACCCACTCTACATTCCACCGTACGATGAAAACGACCCAACAACCTGGATTGAAGTTCCGATTACGTTTTCACCCACAAGCAATGACGACCACGAGAACACTCTCACCGTTCAAGCGCATGCTGGCGATGACACTGGCTCCGTAGTGGTTAACGCTCAACTCAGCGGTTCTTCACTCGGACCACCAGTGATTCAGGTGAATCCATCGGAATTGGTTTTCAAGACAGATAACGACGAGCCATTGAATCTCGGTTGGACAGCCTACCGAAGCGTTATGGTTGCAAACAACGGTCAGTCAGATCTTACTTTGGACCTTGAACTTGATGACCCAACCGGTGACTTCACGTTCTCGCCTGCGTTTGTTCCGGCAATTCCCGCTGGCGGTTCTATTGCCTTCAGTGTGCTTTACACGCCAACCCAAGCCAGTGATGCATTCAACCCAGGTGACCCACAGTCATCAGCGGATGCATGGTTTAGAATCATCAGCAACGATACAAACCACGTTGTTTCAACAGTTGACCTGCATGGTTGGGCACGCAGCGGTGTAGCTGACGATGTTCTCAAGGTTGAAATGACATTTGCAAACAATGCTAGCAACTGGGCGCAAAACGACTTCCGTAATGTGGACATGGAACTGGAAAGTCCACTGGGCTACTCCTGCAAGAAGCCATTCTACGGTGAAGGCAGCAACGGTACACTTCAGGTTATCGAAGACTACTGTGAAACCTGGTCAAACACAGGAATCGAAGGAACCACCACCTGGATTTCCGGTGGTGCATTCGAAGAACCCGAAAGAATAATCCTATACGGACTCGGCCAAGACCTCTCCAATGGTCAAGACTTCAGAGTCAAATTGCACTATATGGAAGACTGCGCAAACGTTCCGACTGGCTTGGTAGCAGACCTTGCAGGTATCGGCGTAAGCGCCCTCCTCGGCATTCTCGGCGGTAGCATCGGTGTACCAATCAGCGTCCCACCGGACGCAATTGGAGACCTAATCGCAGAAAACTGTTGGGACCGAACCAATAGTCTGGTGAACGTCACAATCTTTGTGAACGGCGAGGAAATCGCCTCCAGCCAACGCAACCTCCAAACCAAAGGAGACATTGTTGAGGCTGCCGTTATCCGGCGTCAAAACGGAACATTCACGGTGGTAGGCCAATGATTAAAAAGTTAAACGCAAAATCCTTCACTCTTACAGTCGCCGCCTTTTGGGCTGTCGCCGCGGGCTGCTCAACCCAGGTTGAGAACGTAGACTGCTTGGAGAATCCTGATTTGGGTATCTGCCAACCAACAACAGTTGACGGCAACACCAACCCTGCACGGATTTACGTTGATCCACCATTTGGTGCGAGCTTCTCCTGCGTTCTTTTGGGATGCAACGAAACCCGCATGATGACCATTGAGAACCGCGGTGGTGTTACACTAGGAATTTCAAGGGTCGCTCTTGAATCAGATATGGACCACGATTTCTCCATTGGCCTTTTCGAGGTCGACTCACTGGGCAACCAGTCAGAAATCATGAGCCCAACTTATGATGCGCCTTTGCTTATCGAGACGGGCAAATCAGTTCAGCTGATGGTTCAATACATCCCTTCTGACGGTACTGAAGATGTAGCAACGTTAATGATTGACTGGTTTAACGGAAACAAGGCTTTCGAAGACACAGTGATTGAAACCTTGGACCTAAACGTTAGCGGACGTTTCCTGGGAGACGCCACAGGCGTTCTGGTTACCGAAGAACTTAACTTTGGTTACACGGCAGCCGGTGAAGAAAAGACTCTTGAAGTAGAAGTTTTAAACACCAGCGATACAGACGTTATCCTTTCGTTGATGTCAGCGACCCTCTCTGAGGACAGCGCAGATACATTCAGCATCGACCCAGGCTTCACAGGATTTGTGAACCCAGGCGACACCATTAAGATCCCTGTTACTTACCGACCACAGTTTGACGAGGCTTCTTTTGGAACGTTGATTCTTGAAGCCAACGACGACAACGGCATTTACGAAATTCCACTGATGGGAACAGCCATTGCTGAAGCCAGCTTGAACGTTACCCACCCAACTGGATTCGCGGTTGATTTCGGGCAAGTTGAGTTTGGTTCGTTGCGAAACCGAGTCGTTACTCTGCGTAACGATGGCGGTACGCCAACAACTTTTGAGGCCTTGGTCACAGCGGGTGCTGAGCTCGGATTTAGCCTGGTGTTGCCAGAGACTGACCTTCTCGGTCCACTCGAGAGTGTTGAGATTGGTGTAGATTTGGTAGCCGGGCAAGGCGGACCGTTGTCAGGAAGCATGTCTATCGAAGCGGGTATGGATGCTGAGGGCAATCGTCCTGAAGCGATTACCATGAGCTTGATGGCTGAATGTTCTGCTCCAGTAGCAACCCCTGACCATTCAGTGTTGGCTTTCTCAGACCTCGTTGAAGGTTGGACCAGCACCCCTACTCCAGTAACGATTACCAACACAGGAAGCGGTACGCTTATCGTTAGCTCCGTTGCCTTCGACATGGGTTCTTCTGACCAATTCCAGTTGGCACAAGGCCTGTCTCTTCCAGCAATGCTTAACCCTGGCGATACATTGGAAATTCCTGTCTTGCTCACCGGGCTTTCTCTCGGCGATACATTGGGCGCGCTTCTGGTAAACACCAACAGCATTGAAGGTGAAGTTCTTCGAGTCGACCTGCAAGGCCGTGTGGTTACCTGTGCAGAGGGTTGTCCTGTTTCGAATGGAACACCATCTTGCTTCAACGGCACCTGCGAAATCATGGAATGCAATCCAGGCTGGCACGATACAGACGACAACTCAGACACCGGTTGCGAATGCCAAGAAGACCGAGGCGGAAGCGACATTGGGGAAGTTTGCAGCACACGTTACGACCTGGGCACACTGGGCGATGGCTGCAGCGATTACCCAAACCAGAAAATCATGGAAGGCACACTGCATAGCGGCAGTGATATGGACCTCTTCTTTATGCGGACTGAAGATACCTGGGGCGCGTTTTGCGATACCTTCGGCGATTCAGCGCGGACCAGCGTAGAGCT
>CAZZDT010000317.1:0-5201 GCA_964652435.1 uncultured Bdellovibrionales bacterium | reverse complement strand
TCTCCCTCCAGAACAAAACGGCTTGGCCAAGCGCACACAAACACCTTTATCACTCAAGTACCTTCCCCACAAACCGGTAAAGACCGTCTTCCCCACCCCGGTATCACTCCCCGTTACAAGGAATACTGACGCCGTATGGTCCAAATTACAATTCGTAATCATCCCGGCACTTTTCAGCTTATTTTAAGATCAAAAAAAACAATAAGAGGAAAACACTTCCACATTACAAAAAAAACCAATAAGCTACCTCTAGCCGAATTGTAATATAAGTAATTCAAGAAAATCGACAATCTTAAGAATGATATTAAAGCGACATGCTTTTTATATATTTTTGCAAATTAAATATTACAAATTTTTTGAAAATAGATCGTTAAAAATTTAGGCTGAAATCAACACCTGACGCACAATCTCGGAAATCTAGTTAAATAATATTTGCATTATAAATTTATATTTCTCACTACCTTATTTAAAAGAAAAGCTTCATATAAGCAATAACTTAACAAGAAAACTAAATTCCATTGAGATATATAATTGCTAAAATTTACCTCTGTAAACAGTTTAAATGAATTGACTTGAGCGAAACCTAAAATTTTTCGTAATTTCAATTAAAATAATTGATTAATATGTCTTCAGTAATAATAAATAAGTTCATTGAAATTATTATTTATTTTATAATTATATTTTGCCCCTTTGCTTTTGGAACTACTGAAAATTGGTCAATGTTAGTTGTAAATACAGCATGCTATCTTTTAGGTATTTTATTTATCGTTGATAAGTTTTTGATTAATATTCACAGGAATAGAAATTTAAACTTGGGAAAAAAAGAAAGAATTTTAAATGTAATACTCCCTGCGCTTTTATTGCTACTTTTATTATATATATTTATCAGCGCCAACAACTTCAGAGCGTATTATGATTTAGATACAAAGCTATATTATTACAATGAAAATTATGTTAAATGGCTGCCGCACAGTTATAATTCTAAAGCAACTTGGGATATATTTTATCAATATCTTGGTTTATTTTCACTGTTTTGGGCAACTTGCCATTGGATTTTTGTACGAAAAAATAAGAAGGATGACACCCGGATAATGCGTATACTTAATGTCATTGTGATTACAGGTGCTTTTCTTGCAGTTGAAAGCCTATTCCAAAGAATATACTACGACGATGGCAGAGGAAAATTACTATTTTTAATCCAGCCTAAAATAAATTCAGCAAATTTATCACAGTTAGGACCATTCGCTTATAGATCAAATGGAGCGACTTATCTAAATATAATTTGGCCAATAGCAATAGGATTATATGCAATGTATAATGATAACAAAGTTATTCATAAAACAAAAATGGGAAATAACTTTAAGATTATGTATATTCCAATAATTATATTAATAATTTCAGCGTCTTTAAATTCACTTTCTAGAGGTGCAATAATTACATTAATAATACAACTGGTTATTTTAATGTTTATTATAGTTTTCTATTTCAAGCGAAAGCTTATTTTTACATATGCAATAATGATATGCATTTCATTAATAGTCTTTTATATTAATACATGGGATTATACTGAACATAGACTTTCGGAAATGCTGATAGATAATTTTAGCGGACGAATACAAATATATGAGACTATATTAAAGATAACAAACGATTACAGTATATTCGGATCAGGTCCAGGAACTTTTGAAACTATAATTCAATTTGAAATTAATGAAACTATGAATGCATGGCATTCATGGGCGCATTGTGATTATTTGGAATATTATTTAACATTTGGTTTAATAGGTTGCATTAATATTGGATTAATAATTTTGATATATCTAATAATAATATTTAGAAGATTGGCCAATAAATCATTTCTGTTCTTTTGTATTATTATTGGATTTATCGGAACTTTCATTCATGCAATCGTTGATTTTCCATTACAAACATACACAATTTTAACTTTATTAATAATTTTATCAGCAATTATTATGCCGCCTAAGAAACACTTAATATAATTATCAATAATTTACTTTGCTAATAGCTTTAATTATATCCTGTTCGTATATAATACTTAAGGATTGCAATAAATCTGTATTCAAAGTTTTTGATACATATTTATCGTTCAAGCATGTAGTATTTATTCCTTTACAACTATTTGCTATATATTTACCTACTAATAATGGATCTGGGTAAGATACATTAAGGTATTTTTCATCAATATTATTAGATATTATATGTTTAATTATTAATGCCAAGTCATCTAGACCTATCAGAGAAAATTTTGATTCTATATTTACATATAATTTTAATACATGTTCTATAGGATTTTTTAAGTCGTAAATTATTCCTTTCTTTATATCTTTATCAAAGAATCCTCCACATCTCAAAAAACAATAAGCAAATCCATATAACTTGCTGTAATGTATAATCAATTTTTCGGCTATATATTTATGTATTCCGTATATATTAGACGGGTTGCAATTATAATCCTCAGTAGCATAATCCAAGCAATCTCCATAAACTTCACTAGAGGATATAAAAATTAATTTTGCATTTGGGTTTTGCTTTAGTAATTCAACACTAAAATTTACTGTGCTAACATTACGTTTAAATGAATGATTATGTTCATCGAATGATCGATAGATATTGGCCCAACCTGCTAAATGAATGATATAATTAATATTATTATATTTAGATTTATACTCGTTATAATTATAATCTATTAATTCTGAATTTAAGTTAGAACTATTACTAGTAAATCGTACAAATTTGTATTCAGAATTATTATGGAATAACTTCTCGATTTTATTTGAAAGAAGAGATCCGCTTCCAATTATTGCAATATTATTCATATATATATTTATAATTTTGTGCCTGCGAATTAATACGTTTAAAACAATTTATTTGATGTTTTAAAAATAATTCTTGCTCTGTGTTATTTATTGCTTTTATGTATTGCTGTATATGATTATTATTTATCTTTATCCCATGTACTCCGTCAATTATTATGTCAGATAAGCCGCCAACATTATTATAAATTATTGGAGTTTTTAGCGCAAAACTTAAATATGGTAGTCCACTTTGGGTGGCAGATTTATAAGGCAATATTAAATATCTTATGTTTTTAAATAAATATGGTAAATCTTCTTTTTTTTGCTCATAAAGCATAAACTCCACGTTTTTCAGATTTTTGTAAGTGTTAATTATTTTTTTTGTGCGATTATCAACAATTTTTCCGGCTAAAACAAATTTTGTCTCAGGGCACCTTTTAGCGATTTCTAAAAATATATCAACACCTTTATTATAAGCAAGCCTGCCGAATAGTAAATATTTTTGGGGGTTTATATCTTTTAATATATTATTAAACTTATGAAACGGTAATTCTGTATAAAAAACTTTTTTATTTAGTTTAAAGTATTTTTTTGAATGTACAATTATACGTGTTGAATACTTTAAAACTAAATTATTGTATATATACAGCATTACTCTCTTAGGGAGAGAATAAAATTCGTAGTCGAAACGATGAATATGAATTATAGATTTGATGTATAATATATTGCATAATGTCATAATCGGTATATTGATCATGCCAAAGGACACAATATGAACAGCATCAAATTTTGTTAATATTTTTATTTCATCATACAAATTTGTGCTATATATTACATCATTATTTTTTATTAATTCTTCTTTTACGACATTACCGAGGTTAATCAAATCAGTATGCTTAGAAAGGCATAATACAAGAATTTTCATTTAAGTAATTTCATGATGCTGCCATAAAAATTATTCGGTATTGTTATGATACCTGATTCTTTTAAAACATTTTCTTTATTTTTTATTAATAATTTATGATAAATATCCATCACCTCTGCAGCGTTTTTTGTAATATAGGAAGGTATATCATGGTCTTTTATTTTTATTATTATAGTTTTTATTTTGTAATATATTGGTATTAACAGCAACGAGGAATAATGACCAATATACGTAGCTACCTTTGGTAAATAATCAATTGCGATTGAATCTGGTATATGTTCTTGTAATAAACTTATATCTGTCCTTGGGTGTAGTTTTATATATAATTTAAGTTTGTGTTTTTTTGCATATTTACTTACTGACTTGAGAGTTATGATGTATTCACTCAAAGTAAGTCTACCATCCTCATACATTGACTGCATTATGTAACAAATAGAATTTCTTTCGTTTTGTCCACAGAATGTGTTATCTTCAAAATCTGGGTATCCCAATATATGAAAATCTGACCAGTGTAGATTATCATTAATTTTATGATATTTACACCAGTAGCTTCCGTAAACGACAGACTCTTTTGGATTTAGCGATTTTAACTCATAACATTTATTACTATTGACAATATTATATCTAGTAAGTTTATTTATAGCTTTTAATAATATTCTTAATTTTCCAGTGAGAGTTAATTTCATGCTTATTAACATTAATATATATATCATTATTTTATATGCATGCCGCAAATAAAATTTAATATTTCTTTCCATATATACTACGTATAAACCATGTTGAATATATATAGTTTTTTTGTTTTTATTATTAAACTTATTGATAAAATAATAATCTGGTAATCTTAGGCCGAATGTAATAAGGCCATCATATTCAGAAAAATTAATTTTATTATTTATTAAACTATATTGATAAGAAGTAATGTCTGATTTTTTATTGCAATCATCAAATAAATACATATATACAAATTTGATATTATCTGAATTACTTACAATATGCTTCGGATACCGATGTACACTTGATTTTAAAACATCGAAAATTATATAATTTTTATTCAAAGCAATATAAAAGAACTTATTGTTATAAAGACAATTAATGAAAATTTTAATCTAGAATTTAGCTCTAAAGTATATATATTTATTATGGTTAATATTATTTCTCTAAATAGAAAGGTTAACCCAATATTTATCCAATTTGAATACCCTGAGCTTGCTACATAAAGAATTGTAAATATTGATATACACACTAAATTTAATTTGTTCGTCAAAGTTATATTACCTTTTAATATAAGTAGCCTTAATAAGAGTACTCGGATCGACATGTAGTAAAACGTGCAAAGATATAAAAATAAAACTTGAGGATTGATATTATCTTGAAATTTTAAAAATATAAATACATCAGCTGAATAGTAAATAAGAAGATTTTTTAATATCAAAAATGAAAGAAACACTATAAACACA